>NZ_JABMCU010000271.1:0-4623 GCF_013179605.1 Enterobacter sp. CM29
CCACTAACTCGCGCCGTTCGTTATCTTTTCCGTCATGGCGGAACAACTGACCCAGCCACGGAATGTTGCCCAGCACGGGCACGCTGTCGCGTCCGGTTTTATTCTTTTGCGAAAAGATCCCGCCCAGCGCGAGCGTTTCCCCACTTTTTACCTCTACCTGCGTTTCGATCTCCTGCTTATCAATCGCCAGCGTTTCGCCGTCCGCCTGTTGCAGCACCTGGCCAGGCATATTTTCACTGATATGCAGCTTCAGACGAACGCGGCCGCCCGGAAGCACCACCGGCGTGACCTCCATGCCTAATACCGCCTCTTTAAACTCAACGGAGGTCGCCCCGCTTTCGCCGCTGGAAACCTGATACGGGATTTCGCTGCCCTGCTTGATGCTGGCCGGCTGCATGTGCGACGCCAGTAGCCGCGGGCTGGCGATGATATCCACCTGCTGCTTTTGCTCAAGCGCCGACAACTCAAGATCCAGCATCCTGCCGTTGATGCGCCCGATATTAAACCCAACGTGTGTGGTTGCACTGGCCACCGACAGGTCAGCGCCCAACGTCGTGACCTGACCCACCTTACCGGCCTCCGTTGCGTCAGCGAGGTTCCATTTCACCCCCAGTTCACGCAGGCTTTTTTCACTAATGGTCACAATCTGCGCCGCCAGTTCTACCTGCTCGACGGGCAGATCCATCTGCGCTGCCCAGCGCTGGAGCATATCCACCACCGACTTGTTATCCCTGACCAGGAGACGGTTGGTGCGCTTGTCGACGGAGAGACTGCCTTTCGGGCTTAAGAGCTTTTCCGCCGCTTTTTGCAATTCGGCCGCATCCGCATAAGCAAACGGAATGCTGTGAGAGAGCAGCGGAGCGTCGAGCAGACGCTGGGCCCGCTCCTGCTCTTTACGCGTCTGTTGCTCCCGCTGCCAGGCCGCCGTATGCACATAAAAAATGCCGCCCTCTTCCCGCAATACCAGCCCGGCACTGTTCACTACCGTCTGAAGCGCCTGCCTCCAGGGCACCCGCGTTAGATTCAGCGAAAGCGAACCGCTGACATCCGGCGACACCACCAGATTGCGATCCTCCTGCGCTACCATCGCCTGTAATACCTGCACCACCGGGACATCATCCACCAGCAGGGTGACCGGTTTTGGCGTCGCGGCCCACAGGGGCTGGCTGAGTGCCGCGAGTAACAGCCCTATCCATATCTTCACTTTTTTTCGTTCCTTCTCGCTGCCATGTCCATCGTTTCGGCTCGCACATCTCGCCGACATCAACGGTCAGTTGTTGTGTATCTATCGCACTCACCCGCCAGCCTGGCGGTAACCGCATCTGCGTTTTTACCCGGTGCCAGCGGTTCTGCCCGTCCTGCATAAGGCCGATATCCCTGCTGCCGCTGACTACTCCCTGATACCGCCACTGGCTGAGTTGCCCTGCTGCGCAACGCTCTTCCGGCACGGAGAAGGGATCCCGCATCCCGGTCAGGAAAAGCGGAGAAAGCAGGATCAGCAAACGGGTTTTACTGCGCATGACCGATCTCCAGTTGCAGGCTAAGGCGTAGCTGTTTTCCCTGTGGGGTGATGGAAAACGCGCTCACCCGCACGTTCTCAAGCGCCAGCCGGGAAAAGAGCGCCGGAACTGCGCCCCACAAGGCATCCAGCGCCAGCTCTCCCCCACTCTGCTGCGGTTTCCAGTACACCAGCCTTGCGTCCTCACGCTGAAATGCCAGCGGAGAAAAGGGCTGCACCGGCTTCACTTGCGTAACCACAGGTCGCCGCCCGACCTTTGGCCACAGCGAGGCGTTGATTCGCTTCGCACTGCTGGCCTGCGCCTGAATATCGGCGTAGCACAGAGCAGCGGGTCTGAGCAGCGCTCCCCAAATCGCAAACGCAACGATCCCCGACGCGATCAACCAGCAAAGGACGCGCCGGGAAGGACGTGCATCTGTCCAGCGTTGATACCAGATGCCCACTGGCTACCTCCGGCTATGCAGTTGAAAAGAGAACATCCATCGCCCCTGGCTATCCTGTTGCAATTCGCCTGCCGGTCCGGGGTTAAACCCCGTCACCCTTTTCAGCGCATCGGTCATGGCGGAGAGCGTCGGGAGTGAGGTGGTATAGCCCGTCAGGATCAGCGAGGGTGGCTGATAACGCAGCGCCGTCAGCCACGCCTGCCGGGGCATTGCACTGGCAAGGGATTCAAGCGCGGGTTGCCATGCCACCGTCTCAGGCGGCTGCGAAAGGGGTTCCAGCCCCGCAGACTGCGGCTGACGGGCTTTCAATACCTTCTGCACCGCACGCGTTCCCGCCAGATCGCTCTGCAACGCCTGTGACGCGAGAGTCTGCGTCGCCCGAAGGCTGACGCCTCCCGCCAGCATCACCAACAATGAGGCGGTAAACAGCAGCCCCCAAAAACGCAGGCGCTGATTACGTTGCTGCCGACGCCAGGGTAAAAGATTGGGCATGCTCATTACGGCGCCTCGCTCATGGCCAGCGCCAGGGCGACGGTGTAATCAGCACCACATTCTGGCAACGGCGGCTGACACAGCGTCACCGCTTCCCAGGGATCCCGTGCAGCATCAAACACGGCGATATCAGAAGGAGAAAGTGCAAGCAACGCCGCCAGCTCATTCACCGTCGCCGCTTCTGTGGTGTAGCGCCGCCCCCACTGGTGACGCATCGCCCACAGCCACTGGTGTTTATCCCTCCAGGCTACGCACCGGACGGGGGCAACAGCAGAGAGAAGATTAGCCAGTGCGCCGGCATCCGGGACGATTGCGGCCAGGCGCAAACGCAGCGCTTTCGCCAGCGACAACAGGGTATCGACCTCTCTGTTTTGCGCGGCGGTAACCTGAAAAGTGTTGCTGAACGTATCCTGCGCGTAGTCAAAGCAGAGCGTATCGGGAGGCATCTCCAGCTCACGCGCTAATGCGGCGCCTACCCAGGTGAGCTGTTCGCTGTCACGCAAGGTAACGGATGGACGGGGCAACGCGCGTTGCAGAACGCGCGTTGCCGGAAATGAGAGAAATACCCGATGCGAGTGCGGCAATGTTTTCCGCCAGCCACGTAATGCGTTAACCAGTTGTTCTGGCTTAAGTATTTTGCCTTCACCGATAACCCCGTCCGACAGCGGCACCGCCCACCAGCGCCGTAAACGCCAGCCGGCCCGCTCTCTGGTCAGCGCCACGGCAATCACCTTATCCTGTTGAATATGAACGCCTGTTTGCCACGTTTTAAAAGCCATACTTCACGATCTCCTTATCGCCCGTCGGAGTGACGGCTATATCAATGAATCAGGCTTGCCTTTATACTACCGCGCGATTGTTTAGAAACTGCCCAGGCTAAACCAAATGGGAAATCTCCGGTGAAGTTCGTAAAGTATTTATTGATCCTTGCAGTCTGTTGCATTCTGCTGGGAGCAGGCTCGATTATTGGTTTGTACAAATATGTCGAGCCGCAACTCCCTGATGTCGCCACACTTCGTGATGTGCAGCTTCAGATCCCTATGCAGGTCTATAGCGCCGATGGTGAACTGATGGCGCAATACGGCGAGAAACGTCGTATCCCACTGACCTTAAATCAAATTCCACCCGTGATGGTGAAGGCTTTTATCGCCACCGAGGACAGCCGTTTTTACGAGCACCACGGTGTCGATCCGGTCGGTATTTTCCGTGCGGCAAGCGTGGCGCTGTTCTCCGGTCATGCCTCTCAGGGGGCAAGTACCATTACCCAGCAGCTGGCGCGTAACTTCTTCCTCAGCCCGGAAAAGACGCTGATACGTAAGATCAAAGAAGTATTCCTCGCGATCCGCATTGAGCAACTGCTGAGCAAAGACGAGATCCTTGAGCTTTACCTCAACAAGATCTATCTGGGCTACCGCGCCTATGGCGTAGGGGCTGCGGCTCAGGTCTATTTCGGTAAGTCGATCGATCAGCTCACGCTGAGCGAAATGGCGACCATTGCCGGCCTGCCAAAAGCGCCATCAACGTTTAACCCGCTCTACTCGCTGGACCGCGCCACCGCGCGCCGTAACGTTGTGCTATCGCGTATGTTGAGCGAAGGCTACATCAGCCAGGATGAGTACGATCGGGCACGCAGCGATGTGATTGATGCCAATTACCATGCACCGGAAATTGCTTTCTCATCGCCGTATCTGACGGAAATGGTTCGCCAGGAGATGGTGCGCCGCTACGGCGACAAAGCATATGAAGACGGCTATCGCGTTTATACCACCGTGACCCGCAAGGTGCAGCAGGCTGCCCAGCAGGCGGTGCGTAATAACGTGATGGATTACGATATGCGTCACGGCTATCGCGGCCCGTCCAACGTGCTGTGGAGAGTGGGCGAAGGCGCATGGGACAGCAAAAAAATCACTGATTCCCTGAAAGCGCTGCCGACCTATGGCCCGCTGCGTCCGGCGGTGGTCACCCAGGCCGATCCGCAGGAAGCGGTGGCGATGATGGCCGATGGTACATCCGTTTCGCTGCGTATGGAGGGTATCCGCTGGGCGCGTCCGTACCGTTCTGACACCCTTCAGGGGCCTACTCCACGTAAAGTGACGGATGTGGTACAAACCGGACAACAAATCTGGGTGCGTCAGGTAGGCGATGCCTGGTGGCTGGCACAGGTGCCGG
>NZ_JABMCU010000272.1:0-4587 GCF_013179605.1 Enterobacter sp. CM29
GCGAGTCCGCACCCCAGCGGAACTGGTACGCTTCGCCGTTTTCGTTTTCCAGGGCAATCAGACGCCCGCGGCTGTCCCAGCGGCGACGCACCTCTTCACCCTGCGTATTACGGGTGGCGGTTAAGCGCCCTGCCTCGTCGTATCTGAACTCGCTCTCTTTCCCGTCGGCGCCCGCATGTTTCACCGGCAGGCCACGTTCGTTCCATTTGAGAGATTCCGTCCAGCCTTCCGGGCGATCGAGTTGTACCGGACGCCCTGCGGCGTCGTAGCGGTAACGCGTCTCTTCGCCGTCGGCGCTTATCTCAGCCACCAGCCAGCCCAGCGGATGATAACGGTATTGTGTCACACGGCCCGAACAGTCCGTAACACGCACCATCTGCCCGGCCTCGTTGTACTCCTGGTAGCGGCTGTTGCCGGCGGCATCAACTTCTTCCACGACCTGACCAAACTCGTCCCGACGAAGCAGCGTGGTCTGCCCCATCGGATCCACCACGCACTTCAGCCCGTGATGTTCGTCATACAGGAAACGGGTGGCGCTACCGTCGGCTTCGATGATGGAGGCCGGAAGCGCACGGTGCTCCAGCCAGGTGGTGGTGCGGGTATTGCCGTCGGCGTCGATCTCCTGCACCCGGTTACCCATGTCGTCATAGACGAAGGTAACGGCATTACCGAGCGGATCGATGCGGCGCGTGAGGAGTTCGTTGTCATCCCACTCGTAGCGCCAGTTCTCACCGCGCTCGTCAACGTAGCGAACAATCAGGTTTTGCGCGTTCCAGTAATGCTTTCGCGTCTGACCGTCGTAGTGTTCGACGGTCGTCAGCCCGGCGGCTAGATCATAGCTAAAGCGACAGCCGTCGCCGGTGCTGGTGCGGTTTTCCACCACGCGCCAGTGGTCGAATTTTTGCCAGCGGTATTCACTCTCCAGACCGCCCGGCAGACGGTGCCAGACCATCAGGCCATCATCGTTATAACGGTATTCACGGGTTACCACGCCGGAGGCATCCGTTGCGCTGGCCAGCTGGCCGCGCACGTCGTACCCCCACTGCATCAGCGGCCATGTCTGGTTGCCGTCAAAATGGCTCGCCGAGGTAACGCGCTGCGGGAAACGTTCATTTTCATAACGCAGAGTGACGTCGATCGCCCGCGGCTCATCGTGCAGACCGACCAGCCGCCCGTGTTCATCCCACGCCGTCAGCAACGCGTTGCCGTACTCGTCGCTGAGGGAGGCCAGGCGCAGGATGGCTGGGTTGGCGCGGGTCGGTTTATACAGACGCCACACCGCGCCGTCATCGTCGGCAATCGCCACGTCGCCGCTCTCATTGCGGCGGATGATAATGCCTTCGCTGATGCTGTAAAACGCGCGGTCGACCGGCGGCAGTTCAAAGCTCAGCTCGCGCCCGGTTTCATCGAACCAGGTGGCGTTGTTTTCTTCCAGCGTCAGATAGCTGTCAAAGGTGGTAGCCCAGCCCAGACCAAACAGCCCTTCGCGGGTGGTCAGGCTGTTGTAGCTGCGTTGACAGCGTAGCGGAAAGCGCCCCGGCAGCGAGAAATCGAGTTCGTCGTCGTCATTCAGCACCTTCACACCGGTAGCGGCGTGAACCGGGTGCGAGGAGCCGAACACGGCGTTGACGGCCATATCGGCCAGCATCCCGCCACCGGCAGCAGCCAGCGCGCAGGGCATGTTTTTCAGGATCTTGCCCGGACGCCCGCGCAGCAGGGAGAGCGCAATCATCCCCAGCGCCAGGCCCGGCGTTTTGCCGCTTTTAATATCGCGGACCGTGAGGGTGTCGCCGCCGATGATCACGTTCGGGGAGACGTCGTCGGAAACGGTGCCTTCGCAGGTGGTGCGATCTTTTGCACGCACCGCGGGCTGCCCGTTGATAAAGACGCTTTTCGAGCCTTCCGCCAGATACTGCGGCCCGGAGTGTTTCTCGCACGCCACCTTGTCTTCTTCCAGCGGCGAGGTCCCGGCAGCGGCAGAGGCCACGCTCGGCTGCCACATTTCGCTGCCGAACTGTCCGGCAGCGGAAAGCAGCATGCCCGCGTAATCGGCAAAGCTGCCCGGCGACTGCGGCTCAGGGGAAGGGGTATCGGCGGGCGTCAGCGTGCCTGCCGCGCGCGCGGCGGGGATTGCGTTGGTGAGAACGTTATTTGAACCGGTGGTGATCTTACCCGCAGGCGACGGCGGAAAAAGCGCGTTGCCCAGCCCTTCAGCAGCATTGCTGATATCGTCGGTGATCCCCGCGACGTTCGCCAGAACCCCACCAATAATGCCGCTCAACAGACAGCTGGATCCAATTGCCGCCACGCCTGCCGCTGCGGCCCCGGCTCCCAGCAGTGGGGCCGCGACGGTCGCTGCCGCGCCCACCGCCGCGCCAATCACCGCATAGGCAGCGCCTTCCGCCACAATGCTGGTAATATCAGCAAAAATGCTGGAGTGAATAATCTCGTCGCCCTTACGGGCCGCGTTGTTATCGCTCATGCCTTACACATTCCGGTTGTCGTTTAGCGTCAGACTCTGCTTCAGTGCGCTCCAGCGCGCCTCGTCCTCTTCCGTAAAGGCTTTTAAGGCCGAGAGGGTAAAAATCATCAGTACCGGTTTGCCCGGCGTCTGCACGGCCAGCTGTTTTTGCCACAGGCGCTGGCCGTTACGGTCAAAGGTGGTCTCAACTTCCAGTCCGCTAATGTTTCCGTCTGGCCCGGCTTTTACGTGCTGAAATTCGCTCTGGGCGATCTCACCCATCTGAGAACGCAGCACATCCCACTGGCGGTGAAACTCTTGTTCGTAATTGCTGCCATCCGGGATGACGCCGCGACTGACCACTACAGATAACCCGCTTTCGTCATCGCGAATAATGTTCATGCTGTTATCCTGCCAGGCAGCAGGGAAAAGGGAAAACGAACCTTCCTGGAGGGTGTATTTCATAAGTGAACTCGGGATGATATTAGAAAAATAAGATTAAAAGCGCTAAAGTTTATACAGCCAATATTAATTACTGCTTAGCGACTCAGAGGGACAAGATCATTACAACGTTAGCACTTTCTTTTTTTTCCGCAAAAACTTTAGGGGCAGCGATATTATTGGCCGTTTGATAATTATCTTCTTTCACAGCCCGTAAAGTTGCCTCGCAACTTAATGTTCGTAGCGTGACATAACTACCCTGCTCAGGCATTCCTGATTCAAAACTGGAAAGCTAAATGCCCATGCCAGCCCGCGTTCATCGGTAGGAGTGCGATATCCAACTGATTGTCCCGGCGTGTTTCCGCGAGGGATATTAGACAATTTCAGATCTGGAAAATGAGATTTGACTTGTTCAAGAGTAATACATGGATGATTAATTACGAAAGAAATCAAAGATACGCTGTTATCGCCATTTCCCCATAAACGAACATCCACATCGCTGATCCGTGTGCCATCAGTTAACGTAAAGGGAGCTGAAGTATAACGGTCTTCTTTCTCCTGTGTATTATTAATCAGCGGTTGGTTAAACAGTTTACTGACATCCTCAACTTGTTTACCCCACACTGATTTCATTTCTTTGATCATTTGCCACAACGAATCTTGATTCATTTTATTATGCCCTGCATAGGTAAATGCTGAAAATAGTGGAAGAACAATGAGGAATGTAGCTTTAATCATCCTACTTTCCATAGAATCCTCCATAGTAATCATTATAATTTAAATTAGTCCCTGAGGCTATTTCGCCTTTACCATACACTTTTCCTATTGCTTTGGCTGCATCAATGCGAGATAACTCACCGCTCACCATTTTATCATATGCAGAATTATATGCTTTTAGGTTTTCGGCACTTCCCGCTATATCAATATCAATACCGCCGTTTGCAAGGATCTCGCGTTGTATTTTAATGTTATTCAGCGTTGCTCCACCTTCATCCATAAGCTGGCTGTTGATGAAGTTTTCCTTACTCGAAGCATCTACCGCAACAGGATAAGTTGCATGCCCTGCCTCATGTGCCAGAGTTTGCACAGTTGTGGCTGTATCCTCCATGTGTTCAGGGTCCATGACAATCAATTTGTTATTAGTATCAGCGTAACTCCCCCCTCCTGCGGCTCCCGGCTGGATAGCCCACCCTTTATCTTTTAGATCTTTTAATTGTGTCTGAAGCGTTGGTGACTTATTGATTTCCTTAACTACATCTTCACTGAAGGGCATCACATCAGAGTTGTAGGAATTATTTTGATAAACGTAACTCCCTTTTAATGGTGGAGCTGCTGCAAATTTTGTTGTTGGTTTTGGTCTGGATGCTGCTGGCGCTGAAACTGCGGGAGCCGGATTCTTAGCACTTTTATTTGGAGAAAACTTCTCCTGCACCGCCGCATCAATATCCCCTTTATGCCCCGATCCCGGTGCCGTTGTGCCCGGCTTGGTTCCCGAGGTATTCAGATGCAGCTTACCACCCGTGGTGATATACCCATCTCCCTCAACGAAAAAGTTAAACTCTTTGCCAATCAGGTTAATCTTGCCGTTAGCGTTAAGCTCAATAGCACTCTCACCCGAGACCAGCCGCAGCTTCGTCCCGGAAGCAATGACATACTGCTCTACCGCTGCATCCAGCTTGCCTTTT
>NZ_JABMCU010000273.1:0-4517 GCF_013179605.1 Enterobacter sp. CM29
CTGGTCGGTTAGCCGCTTCAGCGCCGCCAATATCTGGTACGGACACGGCACCGATAACCCGTGGGATGAGGCCGTCCAGCTGGTGCTGCCGTCACTCTACCTGCCGCTGGATATTCCGGAAGACATGCGCACCGCGCGCCTGACCTCCAGTGAAAAACACCGCATCGTTGAGCGCGTGATCCGTCGCGTGAACGAGCGTATTCCGGTGGCTTACCTGACCAACAAAGCCTGGTTCTGCGGCCATGAGTTCTATGTTGATGAGCGTGTGCTGGTGCCGCGTTCGCCGATTGGCGAGCTGATCAACAACCACTTTGACGGCCTGATTAACCATCAGCCGCAGCACATACTTGATATGTGCACCGGCAGCGGCTGCATCGCGATTGCCTGCGCGTACGCCTTCCCGGAAGCGGAAGTGGACGCCGTCGATATCTCCACCGACGCGCTGGCCGTCACCGAACATAACATTGAAGAGCACGGCCTGATCCATCACGTCACACCTATCCGCTCTGACCTGTTCCGCGACCTGCCGACGCTGCAATACGACCTGATCGTCACCAATCCACCGTACGTGGATGCCGAAGACATGTCCGATCTGCCGAACGAGTACCGTCACGAGCCGGAGCTGGGCCTGGCGTCAGGCTCTGACGGGCTGAAGCTGACCCGCCGCATCCTGGCCTGCGCGCCGGATTATCTGACCGACGATGGCGTTCTGATTTGTGAAGTGGGTAACAGCATGGTACATCTGATAGAGCAGTACCCGGATGTGCCGTTCACCTGGCTTGAGTTCGACAACGGCGGTGACGGCGTCTTTATGCTGACCAAAACGCAACTGCTTGATGCACGCGAATACTTCAGCATTTACAAAGATTAATCCAGCGGGCTTCGGCCCGTTTCACAACGCTCAAACACAAACAACAACATCGGAGCCGTGATGGCAGGAAACAGTATTGGACAGGTATTCCGTGTGACCACCTTTGGCGAGTCGCACGGTCTGGCACTGGGTTGTATCGTTGATGGCGTCCCGCCAGGCATCGAACTGACCGAAGCCGATTTACAGCATGACCTTGACCGTCGTCGTCCGGGTACCTCTCGCTACACCACGCAGCGTCGCGAGCCGGACCAGGTCAAAATTCTCTCCGGCGTTTTTGAAGGCCGTACCACCGGGACCAGCATTGGTCTGCTGATTGAAAACACCGATCAGCGCTCCCAGGACTACGGCGCGATTAAAGACGTCTTCCGTCCGGGCCACGCCGACTATACCTACGAACAAAAATATGGCTTTCGCGACTATCGCGGCGGCGGACGTTCTTCCGCGCGTGAAACCGCGATGCGCGTGGCGGCAGGTGCGATTGCCAAAAAATATCTCCAGCAGAAATTCGGCATCGTTATCCGCGGCTGTCTGACCCAGATGGGCGACATTCCGCTGGCAATCAAAGACTGGGATCAGGTAGAACTTAACCCGTTCTTCTGCGCCGATGCCGACAAGCTGGACGCGCTGGACGAGCTGATGCGTGGCCTGAAAAAAGAGGGCGACTCCATTGGTGCGAAAGTCACCGTGGTGGCCGACGGTGTGCCGGCTGGCTGGGGCGAGCCGGTATTTGACCGCCTCGACGCTGACATCGCCCACGCGCTGATGAGCATCAACGCGGTGAAAGGCGTTGAAATCGGCGACGGTTTTGACGTGGTTAAGCTTCGCGGCAGCCAGAACCGCGACGAAATCACGAAGGCGGGTTTCCAGAGCAACCATGCGGGCGGCATTCTGGGCGGCATCAGCAGCGGGCAGCAAATTATTGCCAATATCGCGCTGAAGCCAACGTCCAGCATTACCGTGCCGGGCCACACGATTAACCGCTCAGGCGATGAAGTAGAGATGATCACCAAAGGACGGCACGATCCATGCGTGGGGATCCGCGCGGTACCGATCGCAGAAGCGATGCTGGCGATCGTGCTGATGGATCACTTCCTGCGCCAGCGCGCGCAGAATGCGGATGTGACGACCACCATTCCACGCTGGTAACTATGAAAAAAACCGCAATCGCTCTGCTGGCGCTGCTGGCCAGTGGAGCAAGCCTGGCCGCCACGCCGTGGCAGAAAATCACCCACCCGGTAGCGGGAAGCGCGCAGTCCATTGGCGCTTTCTCCAACGGGTGTATCGTCGGCGCGCAGGAACTTCCGCTGCAGTCGGACACCTATCAGGTGATGCGCACCGACCAGCGCCGTTACTTCGGCCATCCTGACCTGGTACTGTTTATTCAGCGTCTTGGCAACCAGGTGCATAACCTGGGGCTGGGGACGATGCTGATTGGCGATATGGGGATGCCTGCAGGTGGTCGCTTCAACGGCGGTCACGCCAGCCACCAGACCGGACTGGATGTGGACATCTTCCTGCAACTGCCGAAAACGCGCTGGAGCTCAGCGCAGCTGCTGAAACCGCAGGCGCTGGATCTGGTCTCGGCCGACGGTAAACGGGTCGTAACCTCGCGCTGGTCGCCGGAAATTTCCAGCATGATTAAGCTGGCGGCAGAGGATAACGACGTCACACGGATCTTTGTTAACCCGGCCATCAAGCAGCAGCTTTGCCTGGATGCGGGAACGGATCGCGACTGGCTGCGTAAAGTGCGCCCGTGGTTCCAGCACCGGGCGCATATGCATGTTCGCCTGCGCTGCCCGGCGAACAGCCTGGAATGTGAAGATCAGCCGCTGCCACCGCCTGGCGATGGTTGTGGTTACGAACTGCAAAGCTGGTTTGAACCGGCCAAGCCTGGAACCTCTAAGCCTGAGAAGAAGACACCGCCTCCGTTGCCGCCTTCCTGCCAGGCGCTACTGGATGAGCATGTACTTTAATGGATAATTTCGTCGATCTGTTTATGGTGTCACCGCTGCTGCTGGCGGTGCTCTTTTTTGTTGCGATGTTAGCCGGATTTATCGATGCCCTGGCGGGCGGTGGCGGGTTGCTCACCGTTCCGGCGCTGCTGGCGGCAGGCATGAGCCCTGCCCAGGCGCTTGCCACCAACAAACTCCAGGCATGCGGCGGTTCGCTCTCCTCATCGCTCTACTTTGTTCGGCGCAAAGTGGTGAATCTTGCCGATCAGAAGCTCAATATCCTGATGACGTTTATTGGCTCGACGGCGGGCGCGCTGCTGGTCCAGCACGTACAGTCCGACATTCTGCGCCAGATCCTGCCGATTCTGGTTATCTGTATTGGCCTCTATTTCTTACTGATGCCAAAGCTCGGCGAGGAAGACCGGGCGCGGCGACTGCACGGCCTGCCGTTTGCGCTGATTGCCGGTGGCTGCGTCGGTTTTTACGACGGCTTCTTTGGTCCGGGGGCAGGCTCGTTTTACGCGCTGGCATTCGTGACGCTGGCCGGGTTCAACCTCGCCAAATCCACCGCCCACGCCAAAGTCCTCAACGCAACCTCCAACGTTGGCGGCCTGCTGTTGTTTATCATTGGCGGCAAGGTTATCTGGGCTACCGGATTTGTGATGATGGCGGGGCAGTTTTTGGGCGCGCGCGCAGGCTCGCGTCTGGTATTAAGCAAAGGGCAAAAGCTGATCCGCCCGATGATTGTTGTTGTCTCGGCGGTGATGAGCGCCAAACTTCTTTATGACAGCCATGGACAGGAGATCCTCACCTGGTTGGGGATGAACTAATGAACAGTACGCATAAATACGAACAGCTGATTGAGATCTTCGACAGCTGTTTTGCTGATGATTTTAATACCCGTCTGATTAAAGGCGACGACGAACCGATCTATCTTCCTGCTGATGACCAGGTTTCATACAACCGCATCGTCTTTGCCCACGGCTTTTACGCCAGCGGTTTGCACGAGATTTCGCACTGGTGCATCGCGGGGAAAGCGCGTCGCGAGCTGGTGGACTTTGGTTACTGGTACTGCCCGGACGGGCGCGACGCCGCCACCCAGGGGCAGTTCGAAGATGTGGAGGTGAAACCGCAGGCGCTGGAGTGGCTGTTCTGCGTGGCGGCGGGTTTCCCGTTCAACGTCAGCTGTGACAACCTTGAAGGCGACTTCGAGCCAGACCGTATCGTCTTCCAGCGCCGCGTGCATGCGCAGGTGATGGAATATCTTGAGAAAGGCATCCCGGAACGTCCGGCACGCCTGATCGAGGCTTTACAAAATTATTACCATACGCCGGAGATCACGGCGGAATGCTTCCCGTGGCCGGAAGATTTATAACAGAGGAAAGAAGATGATCGCAGAATTTGAATCACGCATTCTGGCGTTAATTGATGACATGGTGGAACACGCCAGCGATGATGAGCTGTTCGCCAGCGGTTATCTGCGTGGTCACCTGACGCTGGCGGTAGCCGCGCTGGAAGCAGGGGACGATCACTCTGCCGACGCCGTTCACGCGGAAGTTACTCGCAGCCTTGAAAAAGCCATTCTGGCCGGGGAACTGTCTCCACGCGACCAGTCTTTAGTGCTGGGCATGTGGGACAATTTGTTCCAGCAGGCTAAACGCTAAGTTGCCGCCTTCTCTTCCCTCTCCCTTTTG
>NZ_JABMCU010000274.1:0-4416 GCF_013179605.1 Enterobacter sp. CM29
CATTACTAAACTGGCTCGCGAAGCGGTAGAAGGCGCGAAACAGTAACAAATGCTCAATGCATAAAGCAGGCCCTCTGGCCTGATGCTGGTCACTTTATGTGACCAGCATGTATAAGTTCTTCTTCTTCCCACAAACATTTTTAATATCCCTAACCCCCAGGCGTATCATTCTTCATTATTAAATAATCCCTCACTTATATATTTGATGAATAATTCATTCTTAATTTATCTGTGATGAAATTGCCTGGGCTCTTTTTATTTATTCTGTGAATAATATTACTTCCTTTGAGTCAATTCAACTTGAGGTTGGGTATTTTAATAGGAGAACGATAGGTGTATTGTTTTTAATAAACGGAATGTTTGTTAAAAGGATAAATAATAATGTCAGGGGAATCTGAGGTGGCTCAACGGTGGGACACGTTAAACAGATATTTATTGTATTTCCCGCGTAGCAAAAATGTTATTTCTGATGTTCATTCTTTTACAGGAAAAGAGATATTAAGCGAGCCTTATCGCTATACCATCCGCTTTACCAGTCCGGATCAAAACATTGCCATTAATGCTGTTCTTAATCAAAGGGCTGAGTTTATTCTGCGTGCACCCAATCTGGAAGCCTCATGGCATGGGCAAACCTTCTGGCTGCCGGTTCGCCAGATTAATGGCACGATCACCCAATTTTCCCGGCTGATGTCTTCAGGTGACGAAGCACTGTATGAATGCGTGCTGGAGCATGAGCTGGCGCTGCTGGATCAAAATTACCGTTCTGCGGTTTACATGAACATGACAGTCCCGGAGCTCGTTACAAAGCTGATGAAGGACAGTGGTCACTTTGACGGCTACAACATTGATTTTGAGCAACTGAGCCACAGCTATCCACGACGGGAAATGATCATTCAGTGGAAAGAAACCGATTTGCGGTTCATCCGTCGGCTGCTGGCAGAGATAGGGATCTGGTTCCGTTTTGAGAATCACAACAAAGTGAAAACGGAAACCGTCGTTATTTTTGGGGATTCTGCGCGTCGTTACAACTTCAGCGACAAACAGATGCCTTATGTCCGACATTCAGGCATGACCAGTTATAACGAATACATCACCGATCTGGAGGAGCAGCACGGCCTGATCCCAAAAAATGTGTTGGTTCGCACCTATAACTACCGTGACCCGCAATCGCCGCAGACGGATAAGACCATTAAAACGAGCGATATTCCCGAAGGTGTAACGACAGGCCAACACTATCACTATGCCGATCACTATCTTGCTGCGGGGGATTTTCACGGTGAAGAGGCGGAAACCGCCGCATTTTACGCTCGTCTGCGTTATGAACGCCTGTTGAACGGACAGAGTCTTCTGGGGGCGACAACCAGCGATCCCGAGCTTCAGCCAGGCATTATGTTTTATCCCTCAGGGCCTGTACCTGACGGGTTTAAGTCCGGGTTTGTGATAACTGCGATGATTATCCGCGGCAGCCGTGCTGAACACTATCGCGCCGTACTTTCTGGGATCCCCTATATCCACGGCTATAGCTTCCGTCCTGAATACATATCCCGGCCGGTGATAGCCGGAACGGTGCCCGCCAGAGTGAAGGCTATCGGGGGAGATAAAACCTATGCCGGACTTGATGCGGTTGGACGCTACCGGGTTAAGTTCGATTTTGACCTTGATGAAAAACGGGTCGGATTTGAAAGCGCCCTGGTACGCCTCGGCAGGCCGTACGCCGGTGACACTTTTGGTATTCACTTTCCGTTGCTGGAGGGGACTGAAGTTGCCGTAGGTTTTGAAGGCGGCGACCCGGACAGACCTTTTATCGCCCATGTCATGCACGACGGCAGCCACCCGGATTTAGTCACAAACCGTAACGATACCCGAAACGTGATCCGCACGGCCGCGTTGAACAAGATCCGTCTTGAAGATCGTCGCGGGCAGGAACACATCAAAATCTCTACCGAGTACGGCAAAGGGCAAGTGAGTGTGGGCCACCTGGTTGATGCTGAGGGCAAAAAGCGCGGGGAAGGTGTGGAGGCTCGCACCGACGACTGGATGGCGCTGCGTGCTGCCAAAGGCGTGATGATCACCACGGAAGCACAGCCCCGCGCGGGGGGTAAGCAACTGGATATGACAGCGGCTATTTCACAACTCGAAAAGGCGTTATCGCTGGCGATGACCCTACAACAAAGTGCGCTTACGGCAGGTGCGAGTAATGTGGAAACCGATCGGCAAAATGCGCTCAGCCAGACGCTGAGTCATCTCGCGGAGCCCGGTATCTTGGCATATGGAAAAAGTGGAATTGCGCAGGTTACGCCGGACAGCCTGCAATTGTCAGCCGGGAAAGACCTGATTGCCACAGCGGGCGGGAATGCCAGCGTGAATGTGGTGAAAAAATTCTCGCTGGCCGTAGGGGAAAAACTGTCGCTGTTTGCCCGCAAACTCGGCATCGAGATGATTGCCGGTGCGGGGGATATTACGACGCAGGCGCAGCGGGGCGAAATGCACATGCTGTCGCAGCAGGATTTCACGCTGACGAGCACCGCCGGGAAAATGAACGGCAGTGCCAGAAAGGGAATGCAGTTTGTCTGCGGGGGCGGCGGGATCCGTATCAGCCCGACCGGACTGGTCACGATTTTCTCGCCGACGGGCATTGAGCTCAAAGCGCCGAGCCTGAAATACGACGGTCCGGAAAGTGTGTCGGTACCGACGCCATCCTTTGACAAAGGCGCCTTTAAACTTCGCTACAAACTGCACGCCTGCGATGATCCGGAGCAAATTCTGGCAAACAAAAAATTCAGGCTGACCAGTGCATCCGGTCAGGTGGTGGAAGGCGTGACGGACAGCTCCGGTCGTTCAACACTGCTCGATGCTGACGACCTCGACAGCTATAAAATGGAGATAATGGAATGACGGAGGCGAAGACAAAACCCTACGCTCCACGGGTGGTATCAGAAGGCGATATTCCGGTACACAAAACCCTGGGCGAAGTCGCCCAGACGCGCAACGTCGGGATACCGCGTCCGATGCCCGGCATTGTGATCCTCGTCCATGGCGTGAACGACGTGGGTGAAGCTTACCAGAATCAGGAGAAAGGAATACTTGTCGGGCTGGGTAAGCGACTCAACCGGCAGGATTTTTACGCCCACGAATGGAAAGACTACAGAATTATCACTCCCGGGCGTTCCCCCATCATCCCGTTTTACTGGGGATATAAACCGGTTACGCATGCTGACTACCGGGCGGACCAGAAGCGCTACCGGGAGGAAGTCGGGAAGCTGAGTGACAAAGCGCATCTGCCCTATGATGCGTACCAGGAAGATAACGAGACGAATAAAAAGTCGCTGGGTAATGACGGGAAAGGGCCGTTTCAGTACCAGAACGATAACTTTAAAAATGCACTTGATACGAGTTTTGCCAAGGGGGGCGGGACCTTTGCCAACGCAACGACGACGATCCCGGATATGCTGGGACCCGGCGCCGGTGGCTTCGGCGTTGCCGCTGCGGGATTTGCCTCGCTGCACTTCAATGATGGCGATTTTACCCATCCTATCTATGAAAGCCCACACCGCATTTACCAGTTTTTTGCCGCTCAACGGCTGGCGGATTTGATTTTAACTATCCGCCGAAATCCGGTCACAGCAAATGATGTTATCAACGTAGTGGCGCATAGTCAGGGCACTATCCTTACCATGCTGGCGAATATGTTGGTCAAACAAGAGGGATTAAAGCCTGTCAACTGTGTCATTCTTAATCACTCACCGTATTCTCTTAAGTCGCGCGTGGCTGAAAATATTCAGCCGGGTTATCAACAGACCGACGATGCCAGACAGCAGACATTTAAAAATTTCTGTCGCCTTATGCATACGCAATGGAAAGGTGGCGGGAAAATAGCAGAGAGCGAATTACTGGCTCTGGAGGCCTCCTGTACCCTGCGTAAACCTTCCGATAATCCGCTACGAACGGATGACAGATATTGCCGAAGCAACGACGGAAAAGTGTATAACTACTTTTGCCCGAATGATGGCGTCGTGTCGCTGGAGAATGTGCAGGGGGTTGGCTGGCGGGGCATTCCTCAGAATATTGCCAGTGATATACCGAATCTGTTTCAGCGCGTGTTTTACCAGCATGGTGAAGTAGGAAAAATCCCTGACGCTAACCCCTTTGAGCTACCATCGCGAAATGAGGGGGATGCAAAATATGCCTTTCTCACGAACGCCAGTTACAGCGCTCGCGATGTGGTAATAAACGGTGAGGAGTTACCGGAACCTTTTATTTTCAAACTTCAGGGGGAGGATAATCACCCGGATAACGATCATAAAACCAGTGATAAACCGTATACCTATTATGTCGATCCGGACAGCCCGGACGCCTACATTTCCTATTCCGCCAAAGCCAGCGCCATTAAGCGCACGGTAACGACAACCTTTGCTG
>NZ_JABMCU010000275.1:0-4373 GCF_013179605.1 Enterobacter sp. CM29
GTACATAAGTCAGCCAGCGAATCGTTCTTCAGAAGATAAAAACCGCCTTTCATCAGGTGAGCAAGTTCGGCGATCTGCAAGAAATCTTCCGCGCTGATAGCGTCGTGCAAATCGCTGATGGTGACGTCGAGATGCGCTAAGCAGGAGTTAAATACATGCTGGTCGACCCGATCTTCCGCTTTTGCGCATGTGTTTGTGGCGGGCTGGATAGCGCTGGCAAATTTGCTTAATGCGAGGGATAGGGTTTTGAGCGAAACGGGTTTAAAGAGGCATTCCGTCATCCCGGCCTGAAGACAGGCTCCTCTTTGTTCATCGCGGGCATCAGCCGTCAGGCCGATAATTACAGTATCGCTGTTTTCCTTACGGATTAATTTTGTCAGCTCAATTCCTGAGATATACGGCATATTACAGTCAGTGATAATAATCTCGGCACCGGTGCTTCTCCACTGAGCATATGCGTCACGAGGATCGCTACATTCGATCACGACGTAGCCAAGGTATGACAGCTGCTTATTTAACAGCATGAGATTTGGGTAAAAATCATCAACGACAAGAACGGTGGCTGAGCTGTTTTGACGCTGGATATCTATAACCTCTGCCGCAGCACGCTTGCTCTTCTGTTGGCTTACGCCCACTTTTAACGTAATGTCGACTCTGGTTCCCACGCCCGGTTGACTATGAAGTTGTATGCCTCCACCCAAAGCTTCACAAAGCCGGCGAGAGATGAGGAGTCCAAGCCCGGAGCCTGACTGATGAGAATAGCCGTTAATATCAGCCTGGGAAAAAGGTCGGAATAATGTCTGTTGCCCTTCAGGCGATATACCGCAGCCCGTATCCGTTATGGCAATTTGCAGCAGGGCGACGTCTGTGACTTGAGAATTAACGCATTCTACTGCGACACGCACTTCGCCTTCATTCGTGAATTTGATGGCATTACTGATGATATTGCTGACAACCTGTCTGAACCGAAGCTCATCTGTTGTCACAATGATGTCGTCGAGCTTTGCTGGATATAGGAGTACAAGCTCGATACCGTTGTTGAACGCGCCAGGCCTGAATAAGGAGATAATCTGTTCAATGGTTTTTCTGAGCTCCATTTCTGTATAATGAATAACCAGTTTTTCAGATTCAATCATGGAAATATCAAGGATATTACCAATAAGTTCCTGTAGTACGTTTGACGAAGAATAGGCGACGTCGAATGCGGTACTGTCTATGATTCCATCGTGGAGTTTTTTTGTTCCAAGCTCCAGCATACCGATAATGGCATTCAGAGGCGTTCTAATTTCATGGCTCATGGTGGCAAGAAAAGTGGATTTTGCTACATTCGCCCTTTCAGATTCCTTCCTGGCTGCTCTTAGGCTCTCTTCCATTTCGATTCTCGACGTGATGTCAATCCAGCCGCCAATAACGCCATTTACGCGGCCTTCGGCATCCAGGAATGGCACCATCCAGTGATATATCACGGCATCAGGGCGCCCATCGCTGAATGTAATTGCCCGGTCTTTCGAGATTGATACCTTATCCCGTAACACGCTGAAGAAATCCTGGCGGTATGTTTCAAGAGACGAAAGATGTGAGGCCGTTGTATTTTCAAACTCAGCCTGACTAAAAGCGTATTCCTGTTCGATATGGAAATCTTTTAAAGCTTCCGTATAGGCCTCATTAAACGATATGAGCTCTGCATCTTTATTACGAACATACAGGGGATTCGGCGTGCCGTTGATAAGCGCGTTTGTCAAAGCCAGCTGATCGTCCAGTTTTCTCTGGGTCCGCTGTGCATGTCGAACGTGCTTTCGAAGGACAAGCGCCCAGCCGGTGGAAATCATGCCCAGCAGGAGAAGGACTATTACCGTGTAGAGAATGGCGGTTTTGTTTGCTTCGATGAAACTTGTTTTTGAGGGCGCGGCGGTCCATTTCGTGGTGATATCGTCGAGTTCAGATCCGGCGAGGTTCTTTAATGATTTATTGATTATTTCATACAAAATTTCATTGTGCGCGGAAATGCCCAGGGAAAGTTTGGCAAAATTTCCATCAACTATATCGTCTATGGCCAGGGAATATTGATGCGTGTGTGTGTAATAATTAGCGGAGACAAAATTATCAAGTACGGCATCGACTTTGTTACTGCTTAATAAATTATAGGCAGCTGCCGTCGAAGATACAGGCACAACGGTATACGAAGTGAGATCATAACCCTCGAGATGATTAACATCCATAAAAGTCGCGATCCGGCGAGCGCGCGTAGGCAATTTTTTTAGGCTCTCACCGTGACGAGTAACGAAAACAAGAGGAAATTGAATGAAGCTTCGGGTAAACCGATATCGCGTATCGGTGTTGTATACGGAGCTGGCAAAGCCAATGATCTCATCAGGATTAATGTTCTTTGATGACGGGTTTTCTGGCAAAAATGCAAACGTAACGTTAAGCATTTTGCCAATCAGACTAAAGACATCAGGGATGATGCCAGTAAACGTCCCGTTAGCATATTCTGAAAAAGGTGGCGCGGTTGTTGGCAGCTGAACATAAAACTGCTTCTTACCTTGTAACCACCGGGCTTCCTTTTCGGTGAGATATTGTGGTGAGCCCGGCGTGATAAAATCACTGGATTTATCCCAGCCCCTTATGAATTCTGACAGATCTGACTGGGATATCTTTTGTAGCCCGGATTCTATGATTTGTCTGGTTTTTATATCAGAGTTACGTATTGCGAAGTATACTTTTCCTTCTGCCTGGTTAATGGTATTAAGCTGGCGACTGACGTGAAGAGTATTGAAAACGCTATTGTTATAAAAATAACCAGCACTTATTGCATCACCCACATAGATATCGTTTTTATGGAGGGCGACAGAGGCAAGCGCATTCAGTACGGAATCGTAGCGGTTTATTTTTGCTTCAGGATAGCGCTCTTTTATAAACTCATCAGAAATAAACCGTTCAACGGTGGCAATCGTCTCGTAATCTTTTGTGTCGGGTTTATTTTCCGCGGGTGCGATTTCAACTATTTTATTCGTTGAAATAACCGGGAGATAAGAATACCTGGATTTTTTCGTTTCAGTTACCGGGCCAGTGGTCGTGATCGCATCAATAGACCCTTCTGCCAGCGCGTCAAAAGCAGCGACAGCGTTATCGAAAAGGGTGACAGAGAAATGGATATCCGAATTATTACGGATTGTCCGCAGTATGTCGGCATTGATCCCATCAAGGTATTCGCCATTAATAACGATATCGAAAGGCGGATAATCGGGTCTGTAAACACCCACCTTCAGAGATTGCTTATAAAAACGCTGGATGATTGTATCGGGGTAAAGTTCCAGAGACAGAGATTTGTCGCTCAGTGGTTCCGCACAGGCGTACAATGGCAATAAAATAAGCAGCAGCTTAAAGTGAACCCATCGCTTCATTCAATCTTTTCTCTTTTAGCAATCTCGATCAAATCAACCAGTGTCGTAACGCCCATTTTTGTCATTATCCGGGTTTTATAGGTACTGATTGTTTTGCTGCTCAGGCACATGCTGTCTGCTATTTCAATATTTTTCATTCCAGCAATGATTTTACGCAGTACCTCTAGTTCGCGGTTTGTCAGTGAGGATGATTTTCTTGATGTAAAATTGTTGGCATAGCTTATATTTGGAAAAAATGTAAAACCAGAATTGATGGCTTTGATCGCCGCTGAAACATCTTCCATACCCTCATTCTTTGTCAAAAATCCAGACACACCGGACATCATGCATCTGCTGGCATAGAGTTCCGCTGACTGTGAGGTGAACACCAGGATTTTTGTATTAATCTCTGCTTTTCGCACCGCCGCGATAACCGACATCCCATCCATGTTAGGAATACCAATATCCAGTATGACGATATTGTATTTCCCTTTTTTTATCTGGTTTATAGCCTGCGCACCGTTATCACATTCATCCACATGAGTGAAGCCTATCTTTTCTAATGTCATTTTCAATGCCATGCGGACTGAAGGATGATCGTCTACAACAAGTGCGGTTTTCATACTAACCCTTAATATAATCGGCAAGCGATGCATTATTCTGATGTTAACGCATTAGCCTGGCTCATTCCACTGGTGCGGCGACAAACTGGCTGTAGGTTGAACCCGTGCAGTCAGTTCATTTCAAATCAGGCTTCACCAAAACAACCTGAATGCGTAAAATGTATATAACGTGTTGAATAATAGGTTGTTAAATCGTTCTGTTTACTTGCTACTTAACGCTCAGTATAGCCATTTTTACTACAGAACGAGGTGTCCCTTTTCGCTTTCACGTGTAAGGTTTTTCCTCTTTTTATCGTCACTGACTGATTTCCGTAACACGCAACTCTCCACGCAGGATTGTGGGACTTTTCCTACGTACATTGTCGCC
>NZ_JABMCU010000276.1:0-4282 GCF_013179605.1 Enterobacter sp. CM29
ATCCCCAAACGCGGTCAACTGACCAGAGAGATGGTCACGCGTACTCTGATCCACCACTTCACCCGTCTGCGGGTCGACTTTATTCTGAATCACGCCGCCCATAAATTCCGGCTTGTTCATCACCATCGCATCCAGGAACACCAGGATCTGTCGCAGGTGATACTGGCAGCGCGCACCGCCGATGGCGCCCATTGAGCTGGTCTGGATCAGCACCGGTTTGCCTGACAGCGGCTGCTCCGGTAAACGGGATAACCAGTCAATCGCGTTCTTCAGACCCCCCGGAACCGAGTAGTTATATTCTGGCGTTACAATTACTACACCATCAGCCTGACGGATCTGCTCGGCTATCGCCTCCACGCTGTGCGGGAACCCTTCTTCCTGCTGAACGTCAGCATCATAAAGCGGGATGTCGCCAATAGACGGCAGGGCGCTGATCTCCATTCCCGCAGGCGCTAGCTGTGGCAGCGTGCGCGCTACCATCCCGTTAAACGAACCTTTGCGCAGGCTTCCCAGTAACGTAACAACTTTCAACGTATCAGACATGATTACTCCTGTTTCATCATGATGACCCTGGACGGATCAGCTATGGGTGTATGCTTTTTCTGCCGGTAAACTGGTTAATCGCATCAGGCGCGCGGCGGGCTCGTTGGCGCGCTCAGGTACATCCGGAAGACTACGCCAACCGCGAATACTGTCAAACTCCCAGATTTTCAGCCGTTCGATGGCGGGGCTCACCGCAACGGACCAGATCAGTACGTCCTCAGCGTCGCTGAGCGCCTCTACCAGCGACGCTTTCGCGGCACGCAGGCGTCCGGAGCCGGGAAGCAGCTGCAACAGGCTGGCGTCGTCTGATGCCGCGCCGCTCAGTTTACGGATGCTCTGGCGAAGGGTGATGAGCTGCGCTCTGGCTTCTACGGGATCGTTCTGGTTACGTATCCACAGCTTTTCATTGCTGGAGAGCGGGTATTCATCGAGCGCGTTAGCACCATGGAAGCTGCGCGTGACGCGTTGCAGCTCCATATCCAGGCCGCAATCACCTTCAGTCGTCAGCGCGACGCCAACAATGTTGCCGGTATACGCAATGGAAAAATGGGGGAGTGCCGGGTCCGCAAAAACCGGGCGACCTTCTGGCTGGGTGAGTATGTCCGGTAATTCGCTGGTGCCGTACAGCATAAAAAGCAGTTCTGCGAGGAGCGCTCTGGAAGCTAAAAACCGCGTCCTGCGGTGTTCAGGTAGTTTGAGCGCCTCACTGTGACAGGCTGAAGAAATTCTGGCCGATACGAGATGCCCTTCCGTTAATGTTCCTCGTGCAAAGTGCGTAGCCATTTTTCGCTCCCTGATAATGGTCGTAGTCGGTTAAACGGTTACATGATTATCGCTTAACTCAGCTTCTGTTTTAATCAGTAAATAGAAATAAGAGAAGCCTGAGGACCGAACTTTACATTATCTTAGGCAAAAACCTGACCTGGCGCGGTATACAGGGCTTTTATAGTTTCGCGCAGCCAGATAATTTTCGGATTATGGCTGTTCCGCTTATGCCAGATTAGCGTGAAGGGTACGGTCAGCTTTTCTGCCTGCGCCTCATCGATGGGAATGGGAAGGCAGACCAGATTACGCTGGTGGAGTTGATTGTAGTGATGGCAGTAGTAGGGCGCAGTGGCAATGTAGTTGTGGTCCGGCTGAGCCGCCATAAACATCGACTGTTCAAAGCCGGGCAGGCTCATGGCGACGTTGCGCTCCCGGCCCATCTCTTTTAGCACTTCATCAAGCGCCCAGGTATCGCTGCGCTCCCAGAAGATGCTGATATGCGGGTAGCGCAGAAACGTCTCAAGGTTCCACGCTTCGTGAAGTGCCGGATGATCTTCTCGCAGATAGACGCACGGACGGTCGCTGAACAGGATTTCGTAGTCAATAAACCACGGCATCAGCTTTAGCAGCTCGCGGGAGCGCGGGTGCGTTTCGCGGCCGGTAAAACCGAGATCGACCTCCCCGCGCGTAATGGCATCCAGCGAATCATAATCCCACTGGCGCAACTTCACCGTCGCCTGTGGGTAGCGCTCATTCACCTGCTCCAGCAGGGTGTTGAAGCGAATCAGCATCAGCGGCGTTTCGGCGGCGAGCACAAACTTGAGCCCGCCTGGAGAGCTATGGTGGAATTTATCGACGATCTGATTGCCAATCTGCATCCAGTCGGCCAGATCCTGTTCCAGACTCACCGTTAGCGGCGTGGGCAGTAGCCCTAAAGGCGTTTTCACAAACAGCGGATCGTCGAACCAGTCGCGCAGCTTCGCCAGCGATTTACTCACTGCGGACGGCGTCACGTTCATTCGCTTCGCGGCTTTGGTGACGCTGCGCTCCTGCAACAACAACTGCAGGCAAAGTAAAAGATTAAGATCGAGACTGCTGATGGGCTTCTTCATAGTGCGCCGCGGGCTGGATGACCATAAGTAAGGTAATGCAGAGTATGCTACAGCCAATCAGAACCCCGATCAGCATATTCAGCGCGTTAAGGCCGATCACCGCCGCCAGCCAAATCCACAGCGACGAACCGCAGACCTGCGCAATGCCCAGCACCGAGCTTGCCACGCCTGCCCGCAGTGAGAACGGGCCAAGCGCCTGACTCATCGCCACGCCGAAGCCGCCGGAGAATCCGGCGCAGATCAGGGTCATACCCACCAGCATCAGCGCATGTGAGGTGGCGGTCGCCAGAATTACGCCTGCGGCGAGAAACAGCGTCTGTGAAGCGAGCATCAGCGTGCGCTGGCGGAAGATATTGAGCGCAAAGGGCATCGAGAATGAAACCGCCATGCTGACCATCGCATTGAGCGCCATCACCGTCGAATACTCACCGCGATCGAAGCCTATCGTCTCCATCAGTAACACCGGGGAAACGTTTACATAGGTGAGGATCACCGCCACGCTGAGCGTGATGATGGCCAGGCGGCTCAGGAAAAAGCGATTCAGAAGCTTTTCAGCCGGATGAATGGTAGCAGCGTGGTGCGTCTGCTGCGAACCGGGATGGGTCTCTTTCAACACCGTCACGGACAGTATAAAGACGATGGCGCCCATTGTGGCCATGGTCCAGAAAAGGCTCTGCCATGGAAATTTCAGCATGATCAGGTAGCCTACAACCGGTGCCAGCACCGGGATGATGCAGGTAATGCCGTTCAGCATCGACAGCACCCTGGCGCGGCGCTGGGCGCTCAAGGTATCGCGCAGAATGGCAAACGCCACCACGTAACAGCCGCCCGCGCCAATGCCCTGGATAAAGCGCCCTGACAGGAACATTGTGCTTTCCTGAGCCATTGAACACAGTACCGATGCCAGCGTAAAGATAACCGCCCCCGTAATGGCGACGGGTTGACGGCCGGCTCTGTCCGCGATTTTCCCGGCAAATACCATCGACGACGCCATTCCCGCGAGGTAGGCCGAAAACGCGATGTGCAGTTGCGCCTCGCTGGCACCCAGATCGCGGGCAATATGCGGTAGCCCCACCAGATACATATCAATGCCGGACGGATACAGCAGAACTAATGCGAAACTACAAAACAGAAAACGAGCCATAAATCCCCCATAGATGCAGGCAAGCAGGATAGGGGGCATGGGGGGATTAAGCGAGTTGCCATTGGGACAATGGTGATTTCCCTGGAGGAAATCACCATGTTCTATCGGGAATTACTTACCAATACAGAAGCTTGAGAAAATTCGTCCAAGCAGATCGTCCGACGTAAACTCCCCGGTGATCTCGCTCAGGTTCTGCTGCGCCAGACGCAGTTCCTCCGCCAGCAGCTCGCCGGCCCAAGCGCCGATCAGCTGGGCTTTGCCCTGCTCAAGGTGGCGAGCCGCCTCTTCCAGCGCCTGCAAGTGACGACGACGCGCCAGGAAGCCGCCCTCCATACTGGTGTCGAAGCCCATGCTCTGTTTGAGATGGTTACGCAGGGCTTCCACGCCTTCCCCGGTACGGGCCGACAGACGAATAAGTGAGTGGCCATTCACATCGCTGATGCCCAGCGTTTCGCCGGTAACGTCGGCCTTATTGCGCACCACGGTGATCGGCAGTTTGGCCGGGAGACGGGCGATAAAGTCTGGCCAGATTTCAGCCGGGTCAACGGCGTCGGTCGTGGTGCCGTCCACCATAAACAGCACGCGGTCGGCCTGCTCGATCTCCTGCCAGGCGCGTTCGATACCGATACGCTCGACTTCATCGCTCGCATCGCGCAGGCCAGCGGTGTCGATGATGTGCAGCGGCATGCCGTCGATATGGATATGCTCGCGCAGGACG
>NZ_JABMCU010000277.1:0-4187 GCF_013179605.1 Enterobacter sp. CM29
GGTTGCTTTACGCAACCGACTAATCTGCCAGCGCAGGGCAAGCAAACGACTGGTAAGGCGTTCACTGTCAGGGTGCTGCTGCGGACAAACACTGACCATCACTGACAGCTGACGTCCCCAGTCGGGGCGCAACCACAGTACCTGACGGGCGGCCTGCTCCAGTTCCAGATGATCCTCCACACGGATCCAGCAGCCCTGCGTGACAGTAAGTACCGGTGACTGATGCGGCCAGGCAAGCGGCAGATCGCCACAGACCAGTACCACGGGCTGGCAATAACTGGTTTCAGGCAGGTCCTCCAGACACAGGGTGAAATCGTGCTGCACGCGACGGCAGGCGACAGCCCAGAACGCCATGATTAGCCCCAGTACCGCCAGCAGGACGAGAACGGAAACCAGCCGGGATGCTGGCAGAAACCACTGGCAGACCACTGCACTCAGCAGGGCAGCCCAGAGCGCAAGCCCGCGCTGTTGTGCAGGGCTCATTTCACGGCTCCCGGCAGCAGGGTAAGCAGTGTCTGATCCAGCCAGCAATCCAGTCCCCACCATAATGCGGTGACCACCACCACACTCAGGCCAATGCGCATGGGCCATGAAGCAAGCCAACCCCCTATCCCCCGTCCGGCATGGCTTTCCGCCAGAACGGGATGGGGTTGTGAATAGCTGAACGGCGCAACATGTTCATTAAGTGCATTCATGAGTTTCTGCCGCTCAGGATCGTTCAGGGAGCGGAAGTTGCCGAGGAATCCGAGCATCATGACCCGCTGGAAGCAGGTCACGACAGCGTGGTCAGGAGCCGGTTCACGCAGCACATCGCGCATCCGATCGCACAGCGTGTCACCGGCGTCCATGGTGCCAAGGAAGTGCCCCTGCAGGGGAATGTCATACCACTGCACGCAGGCATCATCCTCCACACCGCGACTCTTAACCGCCTCATCCAGCAGCGCACATTGTGCGGTGAGAATATGCCGGCAGCTGGCTTCATCAAGTTCGCCCGCTTTCAGCTCACGCTGCACACGTTCGACATCAGCAATGCAACGCTCCCACAGCGTGCGCCCTTCTCCATCCTGAAATTTCGGACCGTGACGCAGGCTGATCACCTGCAGCCAGGTATCCTGCAGCAGGGCATCAATATCAATGGCCGCGGCAGCGCCGCGTTTACGCTCACTCATGTTCTCAGCACCGCAAAGAGTTCGAGTTCAGGCTCGCCGAGCATGCCCGGAACGTAAAACATGCAGGTGCCGCCCTGGAGCATTTCAGTGGCCTGAGGATGAGAGACATCAAGACTGAAATACTGATTTTCCAGACGTAACGGAATGGCTGCCGGCACATGGCGCAGCGGGGTCAGCGGCACGCCCACCCGCGATGAATTGACGATACTTCTGACATGATCGGGGCTGCCAACCTTGCACTGGCGCGGGAACTGCTCCTGCAGCTGAGCCACCGGCACCATTGAACGCACGGAGAGGTAGTAATCCGCCCCTTCACGCAGACGCGGATCATGCAGACGGGCCTGCCAGAAGTGCAGCCGGGCATCGTGCTCAAGCTCAATCGCCACCACCCGCGATGGCAGACTGGCTTCCAGAAGGTCCCCCAGTAAATCAAACAGCGGCGGAAATACGTTATTCAGTTGCTCGTGCTGCCAGACCGGGATCGCACTCACCTGGTGCCCCAGCGAGAAGGTCAGCAGGCTGCCCGCCAGGCGGGCCAGCTCCGGATACAGGCGTTCAGGCGGACTTTGCGGATGGCGCTGAAACTGCCCCAGCACGGGCTCAGCGCTGTTGAGGGCATTCAGCAACCAGAACAGCGACACGTCGGCCACGGCAAAGTCTGCCATGCGCTCATTACTTTCCCGTCGCATGGCCATCAGTCGGCTCAGGCGTACACGTAGCTGGATCATCAGCTGTTCGAGCTGGGTTAACAGCCAGCGGCTGCCCTCGATGGCCAGGAGCGGGGGGAGAAACGTCTCATCAGGCTGCCATGCCCCCTGCAGATCCTGCTGCAGGCGGGCAACCGGACAGGTCAGGTAATCGCTGTTGTTCTGATGTGCAAACCGCAGCGTCAGCTCAGGACGCATTACCGCAATCTGGCGGGTATCGTCCCCGAAGGTATTGCGGATATCCTGCCAACGCTGGCGATAGCGAACAGGACGCCCGGCTACCTCATCGGGCTTAAGACAGTTGCCACCATTCGCGCGCAGCAGCGGTAGCGCGAGCATCACTACCACCTCATTTGATTCACTCTCCAGCGCCAGAACCGGTGGCAGATCGTCAGCATTATCCGTGTCGATAAGCGTCCCGTCGGGGAAACGGATGTGCAGATGGCGGGCCTGCAGGCGGCCCAGTTTCAGTGCATCCGGTTCGAAAGTGGCTTCAATCACTCCCCAGGGATGGGAGAGACCTAACCGGGCGATGCATTCCGCAGACCAGGCCGCATACGCGGCCTGTTGCTGGAAGTGCTGGGGAGAGACCATCTGGCCCCTGCCCCATAACGGTTGTTCCGTTTTCATGCTTCCTGCCTTACGTTACGCTTTCGCTTTCGGCATCTGGCTCACCAGAGACAGGTTCACATCCATGCCTTCCACCTGGAAGTGCGGCACCGCAAACAGTTTCACGCGGAAGAAGCCCGGGTTGTCTTCGATATCTTCCACCACCACCTTCGCGTCACGCAGCGGATGAGATGCCTGCAACTCATCGCCCGGATCGGTCATTTCCGTCACCAGACTACGCACCCAGGTATTCAGCTCCAGCTCCAGCAGACGGCGGTCCTTGGTGGTGCCGATGTTCTCGCGCTGGATGAGCTTCAGATAGTGCGCAATACGCGACAGCAGGAAGATGTACGGCAGACGGGCATTGATGCGACTGTTGGCCGTGGCATCTGCGGTGTCGTACAGCGCCGGTTTCTGCGCGGAGTTCGCCGAGAAGAAGCAGGCATAGTCGCGGTTTTTGTAATACGAGAGCGGAATAAAGCCGAGGTTGGCGAACTCAAACTCGCGGGTCTCCGGGATCATCACCTCAGACGGGATTTTCACCTGGTTGCCGGTACCCAAATCGTACAGATGAATAGGCAGATCTTTCACCGCCCCGCCCGCCTGCGGGCCACGGATCTGCACGCACCAGCCGTTATTGATGAAGCTCTTCACCATGTTTGACGCGAAGGAGAACGACGCGCTGGTCCACAGGTATTTCTCATGATCCGGGCCTTTCACCTGCTCAACGTAGTTAAAGCTGCGTACTGGTACGGTGTCCGGGCCATACGGCAGACGCCCCAGCACGCGCGGCATCACGAGGCCGATGTAGCGGGCGTCGTCGGTGTCGCGGAAAGATTTCCACTTGATGTATTCAGCGCGGTCGAAGTAGTTGCCGATATCCTTAATTGCAGCGACCTCTTCCATCGAGTCTTTCAGGAAGAATTTCGGGCCGACAGAGCCAATAAACGGCATATGTGCGGCAGCTGATACTTTAGAGATGTTGCGCAGCAGCGCCACATCCTGCGGGCTGGCGTCAAATTCATAGGATGAAATCACGGAACCAATCGGCTCGCCGCCCGGGGTGTCGTATTCGGCGGTATAGGTGTGCCAGTAGAGGCCGCTCTGGATCAGTTCCGGTGCATCCTCAAAATCCTGGCGCAGGTCGTCCTTGGAGACGTCCAGAATCTCGGTTTTCACATTTTGGCGGTAGTCGGTGTTGTCCACCAGCTGCTTCAGGCCGCGCCACAGGGACTCCACCTTCTGGAACGCCTGGTGATGCATTACGGCATCCAGCTGACGGCTGATCTGGAAATCCAGTTCGGCGATATGGTGGTCAATCAGCGTTTTGTCGAGCTTCTCCACGGGCTGACCGGATTTGCGGATGCAGTCCATAAACACCTGCATCGCCGCCGTCAGGCGTTCACCCGCCGGCGCGTCAGAAAGCGCGGCATCATCCAGAAACGCATTGATATCACCCAGGCTCGAGGCCGGAGTCAGGTTGATTTTTTCAAACAGGGAGGCGTAAACGCCCTCTTTTTCCAGTACGATGGTCTGCCCCTGCGCGGAGGCGGTTTCACTATTCACAGACATCAGCATATTCCCGGTTAATCCATTAAATTACACATGCCGCTTATTTCGGGGCCAGTGCACTCATTTCGTCGCGTAATTCCTGAGACAGCGCCGGGTCCTTAAGAATTTTCTCGAGTTCTTTTCTGAAAGT
>NZ_JABMCU010000278.1:0-4118 GCF_013179605.1 Enterobacter sp. CM29
TGCGGTTCCCGCGCTGGCGGCGTTGGTTGCCGGCAATAACAGTCTTTGGGCATGGCCGGTGCTGATCGTGCTGGTGTTTCCTGTGGCGATTGTCTTTGCCATACTCGGGCGGCACTTCCCGAGCGCAGGCGGCGTAGCGCATTTTGTCGGCATGGCGTTTGGGCCGCGAATGGAACGCGTCACCGGCTGGCTATTTTTGTCGGTGATACCCGTTGGCCTTCCGGCAGCCCTGCATATCGCAACCGGCTTCGGACAGGCGCTGTTTGGCTGGCACGATGAACAGCTGCTGCTGGCTGAACTCGGCACGCTAGCGATTATCTGGTGGGTTGGCTCACGCGGGGCCAGTTCCAGCGCCAACCTGCAAACGCTGGTCGCCGTGTTAATCGTCGCGCTGATCGTCGCCATCTGGTTTGCGGGTGACATTACGGTGGCGGATATTCCTTTCCCCGCGATTAATGACATCGACCACACACAGCTTTTCGCTGCACTATCCGTCATGTTCTGGTGTTTCGTCGGTCTGGAGGCGTTCGCTCATCTGGCATCCGAGTTTAAACAGCCCGAGCGTGATTTTCCCCGCGCCCTGATGATTGGCCTGCTGCTGGCGGGCACCGTGTACTGGGCCTGTACCGTACTGGTGCTGCACTTCAACGCGTTCGGTGAAGAGAAAGCCGCCGCCGCGTCGCTGCCGGGCATCGTGGTGCAGCTGTTTGGCGTTAAAGCCCTGTGGGTAGCCTGCGTGATTGGCTATCTCGCCTGCTTTGCTAGCCTCAACATCTATATTCAGAGCTTCGCCCGGCTGGTGTGGTCTCAGGCACTTTATAAACCGGATAGCCCCCTCTCACGCCTGTCAAAGCGTCAGCTTCCGGTGAATGCGCTGAATACCGTACTGGGCTGCTGCGTGGTGAGTTCCCTGGCCATTTATCTCCTCGACATCAACCTTGACGCGCTGATTATCTACGCCAACGGTATTTTCATCATGATCTATCTGTTGTGCATGCTGGCGGGCTGTCGGCTACTGAAAGGACGCTTTAAGGCGCTGGCGGCTATCGGGTGTGTCCTGTGCCTGCTGCTGCTGGCGATGGTGGGATGGAAGAGTGTGTACGCCATCGTCATGCTGGCGGGGCTGTGGGTGTTTTTACCGAAGCGGCAAAATCCGCAGGCCCGGTGAGCGAGCGCCACCGGGCAAGAAACTTACCGATCGTCTTTATGATCTAACCGGTCGCGCTGCTCATCCTTACGCTGATATTCCCCTTCAAAGGTATCCCCCGGGCCGGTGCTGAAACCACCGCCTGGCATACGGCTGAAACGCAGATGCGGCAGCAGCTTCATGGTCAGATGCTTCTGCACCGGCGGCAACAGCAACAGCAGGCCGAGGAAGTCTGTAAAGAAGCCCGGCAGGATCAGCAGCAGGCCAGCAATAATCAGCGACACGCTTTTGATCATCTCGGCGGCCGGGCTTTCACCTGCGGCCATCTTCTGCTGCATTAACAGGAAATTTTTGAAACCCTGATTGCGCACCAGCGACATGCCGATGACGGAGGTGAAGATCACCAGAATCAGCGTCAGCAGGACGCCCAGCACATGGGCAACCTGGATGAAAATGGAAATCTCAATGTAAACATAAAGAAAGAAAGCAATAAATGGTATCCAGCGCACTGGCATCTCCTGTGTGGCAGGTGCCTTCTGGCCCCTGACTGAATGTGTTCGCGAAGCGCGTAGATAAGAAATGGTGACGGTTAGCCAAAATTCAATCGGTTTGCACGGATATTTTTTCTGGAAATATTAAAGCGGTGACATATTTCACAGATTAATAATTATCATGAAATCGGGTCGATAATAAGTGATCCAGCTTACGGCAATTCGCTATCATCAGCATATGATCTCGAACATCTGGCCGATTGAGGGAATAATCGTCGGTCATAAAATATTCAAAACCACATATCTACTGTGTGTTTAGTACAATCCATCGGCAGCTTGAAAAGAAGGTTCACATGTTAAACAACATTCGTATCGAAGAAGATTTGTTGGGTACCAGGGAAGTTCCAGCGGATGCCTACTATGGTGTTCACACTCTGAGAGCGATTGAAAACTTCTACATCAGCAACAGCAAAATCAGCGACATCCCTGAATTTGTGCGTGGCATGGTGATGGTAAAAAAAGCCGCGGCTCTGGCAAACAAAGAGCTGCAAACCATTCCTAAAAGCGCTGCAAATGCGATTATCGCCGCGTGCGATGAAGTGCTGAACAACGGCAAATGCATGGATCAGTTCCCGGTTGACGTCTATCAGGGCGGCGCAGGCACCTCCGTCAACATGAACACCAACGAAGTGCTGGCAAACATCGGCCTGGAGCTGATGGGTCATCAGAAAGGTGAATACCAGTACCTGAACCCGAACGACCACGTTAACAAATGTCAGTCCACCAACGACGCCTACCCAACCGGCTTCCGCATCGCGGTGTATGCCTCTGTCGTCAAACTGGTCGACGCGATTAATCAGCTGGGTGATGGCTTCCAGCGTAAAGCCGTTGAGTTCCAGGACATCCTGAAAATGGGTCGTACCCAGCTGCAGGACGCGGTGCCGATGACGCTCGGCCAGGAGTTCCACGCGTTTAACGTGCTATTGAACGAAGAGACCAAAAACCTGCTGCGCACGTCCGAACTGCTGCTGGAAGTGAACCTGGGCGCTACCGCCATCGGTACACGCCTGAACACCCCGGATGGCTATCAGCAGCTGGCGGTACAGAAGCTGGCTGAAGTGTCCAACCTGCCGGTTGTGCCTGCAGAAGACCTGATTGAAGCCACCTCAGACTGCGGCGCCTACGTGATGGTGCACAGCGCATTGAAACGTCTGGCGGTGAAACTGTCCAAAATCTGTAACGACCTGCGCCTGCTCTCCTCCGGTCCGCGCGCTGGCCTGAATGAAATCAACCTGCCAGAGTTGCAGGCGGGTTCATCCATCATGCCAGCTAAAGTGAACCCGGTGGTGCCAGAAGTGGTGAACCAGGTTTGCTTCAAGGTTATTGGTAACGATACGACCGTCACCATGGCCTCCGAAGCCGGTCAGCTCCAGCTGAACGTAATGGAGCCGGTGATTGGCCAGGCGATGTTTGAATCTATCCACATTCTGACCAACGCCTGCTACAACCTGCTGGAAAAATGCATTAACGGCATCACCGCGAATAAAGAAGTGTGTGAAGGCTACGTCTATAACTCCATCGGCATCGTCACCTATCTCAACCCGTTCATCGGCCACCACAACGGCGATATCGTCGGGAAGATTTGTGCCGAAACCGGTAAGAGCGTGCGTGAGGTGGTTCTCGAGCGAGGATTGTTGACCGAAGCCGAACTGGACGATATCTTCTCCGCCCAGAACCTGATGCACCCGGCATATAAAGCGAAACGATATACCGATGAAAGCGAACAGTAACCGTTCAGGCTAAGCTTCCGAAAGGCACGTCACTTGTGACGTGCCTTTTTTCTTTATGGCCGTTACCAAAACACAACAATTCAATATCAACTTGTTAATAAGCAAGGCAGGTCTTTATGTTTGGAGCAGAACTCGTCATCGTCCTGTTGGCGATTTATTTGGGCGCACGACTCGGGGGTATCGGCATCGGCTTTGCCGGCGGTCTCGGCGTGCTCGTACTTACCCTGATCTTTCAGATTAAACCCGGCGCAATCCCTTTTGACGTTATCGAAATCATCATGGCGGTTATCGCTGCCATTGCGGCCATGCAGGTCGCTGGCGGTATGGACTACCTGGTGAGCCTGGCGGAGCGTATGCTGCGTCGTCATCCAAAATACATCACCTTCCTTGCCCCACTGGTGACCTGGTTTATGACCATTCTCGCCGGTACTGGCCATACCGCTTTCTCCACGCTGCCGGTCATCACCGAAGTGGCGAAAGAGCAGGGTATTCGCCCGTCTCGCCCTCTTTCTATTGCTGTAGTCGCCTCCCAGATTGCGATCACCGCCTCGCCCATTTCCGCGGCGGTGGTCTTTTTCGCGGGTATCCTCGAGCCGATGGGCGTAAGTTATCTGACGCTGCTGGCGATCTGTATTCCGGTCACGCTGATTGCAGTAATGATCACTGCCGTGCTGTGTAACTTCCTCGGCG
>NZ_JABMCU010000279.1:0-4092 GCF_013179605.1 Enterobacter sp. CM29
GCGACGTGAAATTTATGGTCATTGCGCCATTTACCATCTTCTGATGAATGCTGCGGCGGGCTGTGTCCCGCCGTTATGGAGACTGAACATGATGAAAAAAAGGGTAATCGTTGCGCTGCTGGCATTCGGGCTGGTGGCGTGCGCGCAGGATCAGGCGCCGAAAGAAGACTCCCGTCTTAAAGAGGCGTATAGCGCTTGCATCAATACCGCACAAGGTTCACCTGAGAAGATTGAAGCCTGTCAAAGCGTGCTGAACGTGCTGAAAAAAGACAAAGCCCATGAGCAATTCGCCACGCAGGAAAACGTTCGCGTGATGGATTACCAGGCCTGTATTCAGGCGCGTAAAACCGGTAACGATCAGGAAGTGGCGAAGCGTTGCGATAAGATTTGGGACGAGATTCGCAATAACAATAAATAAGTTGCTTTACGCCCGGTGGCGCTGCGCTTACTGGGCTTTTTCCAGGCAAAAAAAAGCCAACCTCACGGCTGGCTCAGAGTATGAACACTGACTTATTTTGCGTCGTGCGCATGTTCATTTTCGCGGCAATCCCCTTCAGCACAGTGACCGTACAGGTACAGGCTGTGGTTGGTCAGGCGGATGCCATGACGGGCGGCGATTTCACGCTGGCGTGATTCAATGGAATCATCGCTAAATTCAATGACCTTGCCACAGTCGAGGCAGATCAGGTGATCGTGGTGGTGCTGCTGAGTCAGCTCGAACACGGATTTACCGCCTTCGAAATTATGACGAGTAACAATGCCCGCGTCATCAAACTGGTTCAGCACACGATAGACGGTTGCCAGCCCAATCTCTTCACCCATATCGATAAGACGCTTATAAAGGTCTTCCGCACTGACATGGTGATTGTCTGGCCCCTGAAGCACTTCAAGGATTTTTAACCGAGGAAGCGTTACTTTCAGGCCAGCTTTCTTTAATGCGGTATTGTTGTCAGTCATGCGGAATCTGTCCTGTTGCTAAACGATTCACTTCAAAAGAAGAAGTGACAGAAAATGCACTTGGGATAATGCGTCTCATTATAGAACTGCCATGGCTAAATGAAAACTGCAAGTCTCAAGCAAAGTATGCTTATAAAAACGTGGTATCACCAACAAACTTGTTCGATGGCACCCACTTTTTACCAGGGGGATATTGTACAGGTCTGGACGAAAAAGTTAAAAGTTTGTAGCAATTAATTTAATCGGTTTTACCTGGACAACGGGCGCAACCGGAGTTGCGCCGCAGGGATATCAGGCGTTAAGGATATCGTCCAGGTTCAGCTCTTCACGAACCTGCTTAACCCATTTTTCTACACGCTCTGCGGTCAGCTCTGGCTGACGGTCTTCATCAATGGCAAGGCCAACGAAGTGATCGTCATCTGCCAGACCTTTGGAAGCTTCGAAGTGGTAACCCGCTGTTGGCCAGTGACCAACGATCGCCGCACCGCGCGGCTCAATGATGTCGCGAATAGTGCCCAGCGCATCACAGAAATACTCAGCGTAGTCTTCCTGATCGCCACAGCCAAACAGGGCAACCAGCTTGCCGTTGAAGTCGACTTCTTCCAGCGTCGGGAAGAAATCGTCCCAGTCACACTGTGCTTCACCGTAGTACCAGGTCGGGATGCCCAGCAGCAGGATGTCATAGCCCTCGAGATCTTCTTTGCTGCTCTTGGCGATGTCATGCACATCAGCAACGTCTTTACCGAGCTGTTTTTGAATGTTTTTTGCGATATTTTCAGTATTGCCGGTATCACTGCCAAAGAAAATGCCGATGATTGCCATGAGTAAAATAACCTCTTGAAACTTAATGGTATGGTGGCGCAAATTGTCCACGGATAAGGGCAATAATAGCAGAACAGGCAACCCTGCGGAAACAGCTATCACGCAGGACTGCACTCTGTGCTACATGAAAAAGGTAATATTGGGGATTTTCTGACTCACGCCTTGCCGCGTAACGTCTCAAGCTGGGCGATCAGCATCTCTTCGATCAGTTCGCTGCGGCTGATGTTGCGCGCGTCAGCTAACTCGTTAAGCGCATCGACGGCATCGGCATTCAGCTTGAGTTCGACACGCTTAAGCCCACGATTTTTATCGCGTTTAAGCTGGTTGCGTTTATTGATACGCAGCTGTTCATCGCGCGAAAGCGGATTCGTTTTCGGTCGTCCCGGTCGACGCTCATTCGCGAACAGATCTAGTGTCGTACGGTCCGTTTGTTCTTTGGCCATGATTCTGAGACTTCGGGGGAAACACGCCGCCCTGCTAATGCCCGGGCGATAAGCGCGCCATCATACATCACCCATATCCACACGCCAACGACTGGAAGCCCGTCGTCTTCCGGTCGCTGGCTTTTTAATCAATTCGCTGTATCAGTAAGATAGCGGCGAATGGCGCGCAGGACCGCATCCGGTTTTTCCGCGTGGACCCAGTGCCCGGCACCGGCGATGACGTGAGCGCGAGCCTGCGGAAATTGCGCCAGCAGCGTGTCACGGTACGCGTCAGTGACGTAAGGGGAGTTGCCGCCGCGAATAAAGAGGGTAGGGTGCGGCCAGGCGGGGACATTTTCCCACCCCACAATATGCGAATACTGATCCCACAGTACCGGGACGTTAAAGCGCCATTGTCCGTCAACAAAGGATTTCAGCAGGAACTGGACCACGCCTTCTTCATCGAGATGCTCGCGCATAACGGCTGCCGCCTGCTGGCGTGTGGAGACGCCTGACTCTGTCACAGCATTGATCGCAGCGAAAATCTCATCGTGACGGCGAACGTCGTAATTGACGGGCGCAACGTCAATGACCACCAGACCGGAAATTCGCTCAGGGGCCAGCGCTGTAAGCGCCATCACCGCTTTACCGCCCATTGAATGCCCGATGAGCGTCGCTTTCTGGATGTTATTCGCATCGAGGGTGTCCCGCAGATCCTGCGCCATGGCTGCGTAGGTCATCTCCTCCGAGCGCCCTGAAAGACCGTGATTGCGCATATCAACCTGGAGGATCTCGTGATCGGTCACTAAATCGCGCGCCAGCACGCCCAGGTTATCCAGGCTACCAAACAGGCCGTGAACCAGTACGATGGGAGAATTATTGTTCGGCGATTGTGCAGTTTGCGCTCGGGTATTCAATTTCATGGCAAAGTTCTTTTTTTAGGTTTGTCAGGTTAGGGTATCATGTTGACCATTCTGCCGCCCGGGGGCAAGGATCCAGTTTAATCTGACTTTTGCCGCCAACCTGGTTTGACGCTATCCGCTGTTGGGATTAGACCTTATAATCTCAACGACTTGTATTCAGATAAGATATCGCACTGGATTAAGATGAAAACAATCGAAGTTGATGACGAACTCTATCAGTATATTGCCAGCCAGACGCGGCATATTGGGGAGAGCGCGTCCGACATTTTACGGCGCATGCTTAAAATTTCCGCCGCCTCACAGCCCACTCCTGTCACTAAAGATGTCGTGTCTCAGCCGAGCGTTGTTGCACAAGTAAAACCTGCCGTCATGCCGGCAAAAGACAAAGTGCGCGCGATGCGCGAGCTGCTGCTGTCCGATGAATATGCAGAGCAGAAAAAGGCGGTTAACCGCTTTATGCTGGTGCTGTCTACACTTTACTCACTGGATAACAACGCATTTGCAGAAGCGACAGAGTCGCTGCACGGTCGCACGCGCGTTTACTTCGCAGGTGACGAGCAGACCCTGCTGCAAAATGGCAACCAAACCAAACCCAAACATGTTCCCGGTACGCCATACTGGGTGATCACCAATACCAATACGGGCCGCAAGTGCAGCATGATCGAACATATCATGCAGTCCATGCAGTTCCCGGCGGAATTGATCGAAAAGGTTTGCGGTACAATTTAACCCTTGCATCAGAAGGACCAGGCAATGGCAAATCACAGCCGTGCAGGACAACCTGCACAACAACGCGATTTGATTAACGTCGCTCAACTGACCGCGCAGTACTACGTGCTGAAGCCGGTGGTGGGCAACGCAGAACACGCAGTGAAGTTTGGTACATCTGGCCACCGCGGCAGCGCGGCGCGACATAGCTTTAACGAACCGCACATTCTGGCCATTGCTCAGGCCATCGCGGAAGAGCG
>NZ_JABMCU010000028.1:0-29223 GCF_013179605.1 Enterobacter sp. CM29
GCCACTTGTCGCCAATCGCCTGCGTTGCAGTGATATTGCGTGTTTCGACTTTGTTATCGGCACCCACAACCAGCGCGCTCGCATCGCCGCGTGGCGTACGGGTCACACCTTGCTGCGGAACCAGAATGGCGCTTGGGTTAGTCCCTTCTTCAAGACGGGCGCGTACGAACATACCCGGCAGCAGGGTTTTATCCGGATTCGGGAAAATAGCCCGGATGGTGATAGAGCCGGTGGTCTGATCGACGGTCACATCAGAAAATTCCAGTGTGCCTGTCTGTGAGAACTTGATACCGTCGTTGGTAACCAGTTCAACTTTGGCTTTACCGTTTTCCTGTTTCAGTTGTCCGCTGGCAAGCTCCTGTTTGAGACGCAGGAAATCGTTGCTGGACTGTGTAACGTCAACGTAGATCGGGTCAAGCTGCTGCACGGTGGCCAGCGCGTTGGTTTGACCGTTCTGCACCAGCGCACCTTCGGTGACGGCTGATTTACCAATACGACCGCTGATAGGGGAGGTCACTTTGGTGTAGGCGAGGTTAATACGCGCGGTTTCTACCGCCGCTTTCGCCGCCACAACGGCTGCATTGGCTTGCTGTGCATCGGCCAGGGCAGAATCGTAATCCTGTTGGCTGATGTACTGCGTGCCGAGCAGTTTCTTGTAACGATTCAACGTCAGTTGCGAAATTTTGGCTGCCGCTTCTGCTTTCGCCAGATCGCCTTTAGCGCTCTCATAAGACGCCTGATAGGTTGCTGGATCAATCTGATAAAGAGACTCACCTGCTTTCACATCACCGCCTTCGGTGAAGTTACGTTTCAGGATGATACCGCTCACCTGCGGACGTACTTCTGCAATGCGATAGGCGCTGGTGCGGCCCGGTAGTTCTGTTGTCATCTGGAGAGGTTCGGATTTGAGCGTCACGACGCCAACTTCTGGCACCTGCTGAGCTCCTTGTTGAGCCTCTTTGTCGTCACATCCTGTAAGCGCTAAGCTGCCTGAGAGCATCAGAACGACCGCCAGAGGCGTTAACCCTCTGTTTTTGTTCATATGTAAACCTCGAGTGTCCGATTTCAAATTGATCAAGGGTCCTGAGTCTAAAAACCCATTGCTGCGTTTATATTATCGTCATGCTATGGTACATACATTCATAAATGTATGTAAATCTGACTCCTGTAAATTCATCAACGTATGGCACGAAAAACCAAACAACAAGCGCTGGAAACCCGACAACACATTCTGGATGTGGCAATGCGTTTGTTCTCACAGCAGGGTGTTTCGGCAACCTCGCTGGCGCAGATTGCTCAGGCCGCGGGCGTCACGCGGGGAGCGATTTACTGGCATTTTAAAGACAAGTCAGATCTGTTTGGTGAAATCTGGGAGCTTTCAGAGTCCAGCATCAGCGATCTTGAGAGTGAGTATCGGGCAAAATTCCCTCACGATCCACTCTCAGTATTAAGAGAAATATTAGTATATATCCTTGAAGCGACTGTTGTGGAAGAACGCCGACGTCTGATGATGGAAATCATCTTCCATAAATGTGAGTTTGTTGGCGAAATGGCGGTGGTTCAGCAGGCGCAGCGCGACCTGTGTCTGGAAAGCTACGATCGCATCGAGCAAGTTCTTAAGGAATGTATGCAGGCCGACATGCTTCCCGCTACGCTGTTAACGCGCCGGGCGGCGATCCTGATGCGCAGCTATATTTCCGGCCTGATGGAAAACTGGCTTTTCGCCCCGCAGTCGTTCGATCTGAAATCAGAGGCGCGCAGCTACGTCGCGATTTTCCTGGAGATGTGCCAGCTTTGCCCGACCCTCCGCAGCGAGGGAGCGCCGCTTACTGCCTGAATCTTTCCAGGAAATGTCTTAGAGGATTACCTTCCCGCTATTCTGCTTTAGCCGGGCGTGATATTCTTCACGCCCGACTATTTTCGGTCATTTCTCAGATCACATTCACGACTATGCTGCACACCTATCGCTCGACACATTTTGTTCTGGCCGTTTTTTTGATCCTGCTGTTTTTCTTTGCAGCCGCACCGCATTCCTGGGCCCGTGCAGACAACGGCAGTGACGTCCCGACGCGTGCCGAGGTTCAGTCGCAACTCGACACCCTGAATAAACAAAAAGAACTCTCCGCCCAGGAAAAGCTCGTTCAGCAGGACCTGACGGAAACCCTGGATACGCTGGATAAGATCGATCGCATCAAAGCCGAAACGGCCCAGTTGCGGCAGAAGGTCGCTCAGGCGCCGGAGAACATGCGTAAAGCAACGGAGGCCCTGAACGCGCTTAGCGACGTTGATAACGACGATGAAACCCGAAAAACGCTTGCCACGCTTTCGTTGCGCCAGCTCGAGTCGCGCGTGGCGCAGCTGCTGGACGATCTGCAAACGGCGCAGTCCGATCTCTCGACCTATAACAGCCAGCTGGTTTCGCTGCAAACCCAGCCTGAGCGCGTGCAGAACGCCATGTATTCTGCATCGCAACAGCTACAGCAGATACGTAACCGTCTGAATGGCATTACCGTGGGGGAAGGGGCGCTTCGACCGACCCAGCAAACGCTGCTGAACATCCAGCAGACGCTGCTGAACGCGGAGATTGAACAGCAGCGTAAGAGTCTGGAAGGCAACACGGTGTTGCAGGATGCGCTGCAAAAACAGCGTGACTACGTGAACGCGAATATCAACCGGCTCGAGCATCAGCTTCAGCTGTTGCAGGAGGCGGTGAACAGCAAGCGCCTGACGCTGACCGAAAAAACGGCGCAGGAAGCGGTCTCGCCAGACGAAACGGCGCGTATCCAGGCCAATCCGCTGGTGAAGCAGGAGCTGGAAATTAACCATCAGCTGAGCGAGCGCCTGATTCAGGCGACTGAAAGCGGCAGCGCGCTGGTGCAGCAGAATATTAAAGTCAAAAACTGGCTGGATCGCGCTTTGCAGGCTGAGCGCAATGTCAAAGAGCAGATTGCCGTCCTGAAGGGAAGCCTGCTGCTGTCGCGCATTCTTTACCAGCAGCAGCAGACGCTGCCGTCCGCCGACGAGCTGGAAGACATGACCAACCGCATTGCGGATTTGCGTCTTGAACAGTTTGACGTTAACCAGCAGCGCGATGCCCTGTTCCAGAGCGATACGTTTGTTGCCAAAGTGGAAGAAGGCCATTCAAGTGAAGTAAACGGTGAAGTTCACGACGCGCTGTTGCAGGTTGTGGATATGCGCCGCGAACTGCTCGATCAGCTTAATAAGCAGCTGGGCAACCAGCTGATGATGGCGATTAACCTGCAAATCAACCAGCAGCAGCTGGTGAGCGTGTCTAAAAGCCTCCAGGAGATCCTGACCCAGCAGATTTTCTGGGTGAACAGCAACAAACCCATGGACTGGGACTGGTTTAAATCTTTCCCTGAAACGCTGAAATCCCAGATCAAAAGCATGAAAATTACCGTGAACTGGGAGAAAGCCTGGCCTGCGGTAATGATTGCCTTCCTTGCGGGTCTGCCTTTGCTGCTCATCGCCGGAGTAATACGCTGGCGTTTGAAATGGCTGAAGCAGTACCAGGCGAAGCTGGCCTCGGAAGTGGGGCAACTGCGTAACGACAGCCAGCTGCACACCCCGAAAGCGATCCTGATCGATCTGATCCGTGCTCTGCCGGTCTGCCTGCTGATCCTCGCCGTCGGCCTGATCCTGTTGACCATGCAGCTCAATATCAGCGACCTGCTGTGGGCGTTCAGCAAAAAGCTGGCGCTGTTCTGGCTGGTGTTTGGCCTGTGCTGGAAAGTGCTGGAAAAAGACGGCGTCGCGGTCCGACACTTCAACATGCCGGAGAAACTCACCAGCCACTGGCGTCGCCAGATTGTACGTATCAGCCTCGCGCTGTTGCCGCTGCACTTCTGGTCCGTTGTGGCCGAGCTTTCGCCGCTGCATCTGATGGATGACGTGCTGGGACAGCTGGTAATTATGCTGAACCTGCTGCTGATAGCCGTCCTGATGTGGCCGATGTGCCGCGACAGCTGGCGTGATAAAGAGTCCCACAATCTTCGTCTGGTTACCGTAACGGTGCTGGCGATCATTCCGCTGGCGCTGATGGTCCTTACGGCAACGGGTTACTTCTATACCACGCTTCGTCTGTCAGGCCGCTGGATTGAAACCGTGTATCTGGTGATCCTGTGGAACCTGCTGTTCCAGACCGTGCTGCGCGGTTTGAGCGTGGCGGCGCGCCGCATTGCGTATCGTCGCGCTGTTGCCCGTCGACAGCATCAGGTTAAAGAGGGGGCTGAAGGGGCTGAGCCGCAGGAAGAGCCGACCATTGCCCTGGAGCAGGTCAACCAGCAAACGATGCGTATTACCATGCTGGTGATGATTGCGCTGTTTGCGGTGATGTTCTGGGCCATCTGGTCTGATTTAATTACCGTCTTCGCCTACCTCGACAGTATCACCCTCTGGCAATACAACGGTACCGAAGCGGGCGCTGCGGTAATGAAAAGCGTCACCATGGGCAGCCTGCTCTTTGCGCTGGTGTCGTCGGTGGTGGCCTGGGCGTTGATCCGCAACCTGCCTGGTCTGCTGGAAGTGCTGGTGCTCTCAAGGCTGAACCTGCGTCAGGGGGCGTCGTATGCCATTACCACCATCCTGAACTACGTCATTATTATTGTCGGGGCGATGACGGTATTCGGCTCGCTGGGCGTCTCGTGGGATAAACTCCAGTGGCTGGCGGCGGCGCTGTCGGTAGGTCTGGGCTTCGGCTTGCAGGAGATCTTCGGTAACTTTGTTTCTGGCCTGATAATCCTGTTCGAACGTCCGGTGCGTATCGGCGATACCGTCACCATCGGCACCTTCTCCGGGACCGTCAGCAAGATCCGTATTCGTGCGACCACCATCACTGACTTCGATCGTAAAGAGGTGATCATCCCGAACAAAGCCTTCGTGACCGAGCGACTGATCAACTGGTCGCTTTCGGATACTACGACGCGCGTGGTGGTCCGACTCGGGGTGGCCTATGGTTCAGATCTGGATAAAGTGAAAGAGGTCCTGCTGGAAGCCGCGAAATCACATCCTAAAGTGATGCACGATCCTGCGCCTGACGTGTTCTTCACCACCTTCGGGCCAAGCACGCTGGATCATGAGCTGCGCCTGTACGTACGCGAACTACGCGATCGCAGCTACACCGTCGATGAGCTGAACCGCACCATTGACCGTCTGTGCCGTGAAAACAACATTAATATCGCCTTCAATCAGCTTGAGGTTCACCTGCGCAATGAGAAAGGTGACGAACATACGGAAGTGAAGCGCGAGATTAAGGGTGACGAAAACTCCGCCCCTCACCCTGCCCTCTCCCCAGAGGGGAGAGGGTAAAAAGCGAATCAGGGCAGATCTTTCAAACCGCACCTAACGGTCCCCTCTCCCTCCAGGGAGAGGGCTAGGGTGAGGGCAACCGGCCTTCACCTTTCCCTCAAAATCCCGCCGCACAATCTCCAGCGCTTTCAGCACCGTCTCCGCCGGGATCTCGTGATTCTCCAGCAGCATAATTAAATCGACGGCCAGCTTGACCTCGTCGGGGGCATTTTCCAGTGACATTAGTGGCTCCTGTTAACGGGTCAGGCGTTCAATGACGCGTTCAATCTCATCCAGCGCCTGACGGCAGCGGACGATGCGGCCTTCCAGCGCGCTGATTTCACGCATTAATAACTGCTGCTCTTGCAGCGTTTCGCTGGTGGTCAGGCGGGCTTCGCGCTCACACTTCATCTCAAACAGACGCCGCTCAAACTCCTGGTTCTCCAGCCGCTTGCGCTGCCATTTTCCGAGCCCAGGCGAGGCGCTGTCCCACGCCCGTAGCGGCCAGGCGGCGATTTCGCGGTGCAGGGCGGTGATCTGCTCAGTAAGATGCTCCGCAAGCCACACCACCTGTTCCTGCTGTTCACTCTCAACCGCGTGGCGAAGCTCGTCGAGGTTGGTCTGCATCTCAGCAAGGTAATCCTGAATGACGGTACTGCGGGTGCGGAAGAGCTGCCGGTCAAAGCGCGGTTTCAGCGTAGCATGTCCCATCAGCGGTGTGGCCTGCGCCCGCAGCGCGATCAGCTGATTTTGCAGCCTCTCAAGAAGCAGTGCTGTTTTCAATGCGCTCTCCAGTGGTAAAGTAGCCGTTCAGTTTGATAACGATTCGCATTATGCAGCGTACTATTTTAATCATCATTGGCTGGCTCGCGGTAGTGCTGGGTACGCTGGGCATCGTATTGCCCTTGCTGCCGACCACCCCGTTCATCCTGTTGGCCGCCTGGTGCTTCGCCCGCTCGTCGCCGCGTTTTCACCACTGGCTACTGTACCGTTCGTGGTTTGGTGGCTACCTGCGGCACTGGCAAAAACACCGGGCCATGCCGCCCGGGGCCAAGCCGCGCGCCATTGCCTTCATCCTGATCACCTTCGCCGTCTCGTTATGGCTGGTGAAAATGATGTGGGTGCGCATTCTGCTGCTGGCGATCCTGGCCTGCCTGCTGATCTTCATGTGGCGGATCCCCGTGGTTGATGAAAAGCAACAAAAGCACTGAAGCCTCATCATGGCGGTTGCAATTATGGCGCACAGCCAGTAAATTCGACCGTTTTCGAGCACAGGTGCGCCTGGTCAAAGGTTAAACAACTGTTACTTTGACCGACTCGTCGCGCGCCGTGAGTAACACTGTTTCATTTAGGCACAAACCGATGACCGCAACTGCACAGCAGCTTGAATATCTAAAAAATAGCATCAAAAGTATCCAGGATTATCCAAAGCCTGGCATTCTTTTCCGTGATGTCACCAGCTTGCTGGAAGACCCGAAAGCGTACGCCCTCAGCATTGAACTGCTGGTTGAGCGTTATAAAAACGCCGGGATCACCAAAGTAGTAGGTACCGAAGCCCGTGGCTTCCTGTTCGGCGCACCGGTTGCGCTGGCGATGGGCGTGGGTTTTGTGCCGGTGCGTAAGCCGCGCAAACTGCCGCGTGAAACCATTGCTGAGAGCTATGAGCTGGAATACGGCACCGATCAGCTGGAAATTCACGTTGATGCCATCAAGCCAGGCGACAAAGTGCTGGTGGTGGACGATCTGCTGGCAACCGGCGGCACCATCGAAGCGACCGTGAAGCTGATCCGTCGTCTGGGCGGGGAAGTGACCGACGCGGCCTTCATCATCAACCTGTTCGATCTCGGCGGCGAGCAGCGCCTGGAAAAACAGGGTATTACCAGCTACAGCCTGGTGCCTTTCCCGGGACATTAATCCCGTATCTCACAACCTCGCTCAATGGGTGAGGTTGTGATAGCATTCCCCTCCATTAATTCACCTTCCAGCGTTGCAGAGCCTGCCCATGAGTTATCAGGTGTTAGCCCGTAAATGGCGACCACAAACCTTTGCTGACGTTGTCGGTCAGGAACATGTGCTGACGGCCCTGGCGAACGGCTTGTCGCTAGGTCGCATCCATCACGCCTATCTTTTCTCCGGCACCCGTGGCGTCGGTAAAACCTCTATTGCCCGTCTGCTGGCAAAAGGTCTGAACTGCGAAACCGGGATCACCGCCACCCCGTGCGGCGTATGTGACAACTGCCGGGAGATCGAGCAGGGGCGTTTTGTCGATCTGATCGAGATCGACGCCGCCTCGCGCACCAAGGTGGAAGATACCCGCGATCTGCTCGACAACGTGCAGTACGCCCCGGCGCGCGGCCGCTTCAAGGTCTATCTGATCGATGAAGTACACATGCTTTCGCGCCACAGCTTCAACGCCCTGCTGAAAACGCTGGAAGAGCCGCCTGCGCATGTCAAATTCCTGCTGGCGACCACCGATCCGCAAAAGCTGCCGGTCACGATCCTGTCGCGCTGCCTGCAATTCCATCTGAAGGCGCTGGACGTTGAGCAGATCCGCGCTCAGCTTGAACACATTCTTGATGAAGAGAAGATCGTTCACGAGCCGCGCGCCCTGCAGCTGCTGGCCCGCGCGGCGGACGGCAGCCTGCGTGATGCGCTGAGCCTGACTGACCAGGCAATTGCCAGCGGTGACGGTAAGCTTTCCACTGACGCGGTCAGCACCATGCTCGGCACGCTGGATGACGATCAGGCGCTGTCGCTTATCGAAGCGATGATCGCCGCCAACGGTGAGCGGGTAATGACCCTCGTCAACGATGCCGCCGCCCGTGGCATTGAATGGGAAGCGCTGCTGGTCGAGATGCTCAGCCTGCTGCATCGCGTGGCGATGCTGCAATTGTCTCCGTCGGCCATTGGCGCGGACATGGCGACCATTGAACAGCGGATGCGTGAACTTGCGCGCACCGTGCCGCCGGCTGACGTGCAGCTTTATTATCAAACCCTGCTGATTGGCCGCAAAGAGCTGCCGTTTGCACCGGATCGCCGGATGGGCGTTGAAATGACGCTGCTGCGCGCGCTGGCCTTCCATCCGCGCAAGCCATTGCCGGAGCCGGAAACGCCCCGGCAGTCCTTTGCGCCGGTTGCGCCGACCGCGGTAATGTCACCGCAGCAGGTGCCACCGCAACCGGCATCGCCGCCGCCGCAGAACGTGCCGCTGTCGGATGCCACCAGTTCGGTGCTTGCCGCACGAAGCCAGTTGCAACGTGCGCAGGGAGCAACCAAACCAAAAAAGAGTGAACCGGCAGCGCCTGCAAGAGCGCGGCCGGTGAACAACGCCGCGCTTGAACGACTGGCCTCGGTAACGGAGCGCGTGCAGTCGCGTCCGGCACCGTCCGCGCTCGAGCAAAAAGCCCCGGCGAAAGAAGAGGCATACCGCTGGAAGGCGACTACCGTTGTTGAAACGGTCAAGGAAGTGGTCGCCACGCCAAAAGCGCTGAAAAAGGCGCTTGAGCATGAAAAAACGCCGGAGCTGTCCGCGAAGCTCGCGGAAGAGTCCATCGAGCGCGACGCCTGGGCCGCTGAGGTCAGCAAACTTCAGCTGCCGAAGCTGGTGGAGCAGGTCGCGCTGAATGCCTGGAAAGAGCAGGAAGGCAATCAGGTGCGTCTGCATCTGCGTCCGGGCCAGCGACATCTGAATTCCCCTGGTGCGCAAAAGGCGCTGGCCGAGGCGCTTACCGCCTTACAGGGTGTGCCGGTTGAATTGACTATCATTGAAGATGATAATCCGGCGGTGAAAACGCCGCTTGAGTGGCGACAGGCGATTTATGAAGAGAAGCTCGCGCAGGCGCGCGAGTCGATTATCGCGGATAACAACATCCAGACCCTGCGCCGGTTCTTCGACGCCGATCTGGATGAAGAGAGTATTCGCCCCCTTTGATCGTGAGTCTGACTTACGGTTGTAATCCTTAACGTGAAAGAAGAGAGAAGCCTATGTTTGGTGGAAAAGGCGGTCTGGGTGGCCTGATGAAGCAGGCTCAGCAGATGCAGGAAAAAATGCAGAAGATGCAGGAAGAGATCGCTCAGCTGGAAGTCACGGGTGAATCGGGTGCCGGTCTGGTCAAGGTGACCATCAACGGTGCGCACAACTGCCGTCGCGTTGAAATCGACCCGAGCCTGCTCGAAGACGACAAAGAGATGCTGGAAGATCTGGTTGCAGCCGCGTTTAACGATGCCGCTCGCCGTATCGACGAAACCCAGAAAGAGAAAATGGCCTCTGTTTCCAGCGGTATGCAATTGCCGCCGGGCTTTAAGATGCCATTCTGATGCAAACCAGTCCGCTGCTCACGCAGTTAATGGAAGCACTGCGCTGCCTGCCGGGCGTTGGCCCGAAGTCGGCGCAGCGTATGGCGTTTACGCTATTGCAGCGCGACCGCAGCGGCGGGATGCGCCTGGCGCAGGCTCTGACCCGCGCCATGTCAGAAATTGGTCACTGTGCGGATTGCCGGACCTTTACCGAGCAGGACGTCTGTAACATCTGCACGAACCCGCGTCGTCAGGAAAACGGTCAGATTTGCGTGGTGGAGAGTCCGGCGGACATCTACGCCATCGAACAAACCGGGCAGTTTTCCGGCCGCTATTTCGTGCTGATGGGGCATCTCTCCCCGCTGGACGGCATCGGCCCGGATGATATCGGTCTCGATCGTCTTGAACAGCGTCTTGAGTCCGAGACGATCAAAGAGGTGATCCTCGCCACCAACCCGACGGTGGAAGGGGAGGCAACCGCCAACTACATCGCCGAGCTGTGCGCGCAGTACGGCGTTGACGCCAGCCGCATCGCCCACGGCGTGCCGGTCGGCGGTGAGCTGGAGATGGTCGACGGCACCACGCTGTCGCACTCGCTGGCCGGACGACACAAGATTATTTTCTGACCAAACGGAGGCTGCGTGCGCGGCCTCCGCTTGAAAATTCCCCCCCTTATCCCCATCTCTCACTCAACGTTTTACAACCCCATTAAATGGCATTGTTGAGGTCGACTTAGATGAAAGGACAAGAAACCCGTGGTTTCCAGTCAGAAGTAAAACAGCTTCTGCACCTGATGATCCATTCCCTGTATTCCAACAAAGAAATCTTCCTGCGTGAGCTGATTTCCAACGCCTCCGATGCGGCGGACAAGCTGCGCTTCCGCGCGCTGTCCAACCCGGATCTGTACGAAGGCGACGGCGAACTGCGCGTGCGCGTCTCTTTTAATAAAGAGAACCGCACCCTGACGATTGCCGATAATGGCATCGGGATGAACCGCGACGAGGTGATCGACCATCTCGGCACCATCGCTAAATCCGGCACCAAAGCGTTCCTCGAGTCCATGGGCTCTGACCAGGCGAAAGACAGCCAGCTGATCGGTCAGTTCGGCGTAGGCTTCTACTCGGCATTCATCGTGGCGGATAAAGTCACCGTGCGCACCCGCGCCGCGGGCGACAGCGCCGAAAACGGCGTGCTGTGGGAATCCAAAGGGGAAGGCGAATACACCGTTGATGATATCACCAAAGCGGATCGCGGCACCGAAATCACTCTGCACCTGCGCGAAGGCGAAGACGATTTCCTGAACGACTGGCGCGTACGCTCCATCATCAGCAAATATTCTGACCACATCGCGCTGCCGGTTGAGATTGAAAAACAGGAAGAGAAAGACGGCGAAACCGTGGTTTCCTGGGAGAAAATCAACAAGGCGCAGGCGCTGTGGACACGCAACAAAGCTGAAATTAAAGACGACGAGTACAACGAGTTTTACAAGCACATCGCCCACGACTTTACCGACCCGCTGACCTGGAGCCACAACCGTGTGGAAGGGAAGCAGGAGTACACCAGCCTGCTGTACATTCCGGCGCAGGCGCCGTGGGACATGTGGAACCGCGATCACAAGCACGGCCTGAAGCTGTACGTGCAGCGCGTCTTCATCATGGACGACGCCGAGCAGTTCATGCCGAACTACCTGCGCTTTGTGCGTGGCCTGATAGATTCCAACGATCTGCCGCTGAACGTCTCCCGTGAAATTCTCCAGGACAGCACCGTCACCCGTAACCTGCGTAACGCCCTGACCAAGCGAGCGTTGCAGATGCTGGAAAAACTGGCGAAAGACGATGCGGAAAAATACCAGACCTTCTGGAAACAGTTCGGCCTGGTGCTGAAAGAAGGCCCGGCGGAAGACACCGCGAACGTGGAAGCTATCGCTAAACTGCTGCGCTTCGCCTCTACGCACAACGACTCCTCCGCCCAGACCGTGTCGCTGGAAGAGTACGTCTCCCGCATGAAAGAAGGGCAGGAGAAGATCTACTACATCACCGCCGACAGCTATGCGGCAGCGAAGAGCAGCCCGCATCTGGAGCTGCTGCGTAAGAAAGGCATCGAAGTGCTGCTGCTGTCTGACCGCATCGACGAGTGGATGATGAACTACCTGACCGAGTTCGACGGTAAATCCTTCCAGTCCGTTGCTAAAGCCGACGAGTCTATCGATAAGCTGGCGGATGAAGTGGACGACAGCGCGAAGGAAGCCGAGAAGGCGCTGGAGCCGTTCGTTGAGCGCGTGAAAACCCTGCTGGGCGATCGCGTGAAAGAGGTGCGCTTCACGCACCGTCTGACCGATACGCCAGCCATTGTCACCACCGATGCGGACGAAATGAGCACCCAGATGGCGAAACTGTTCGCGGCGGCGGGCCAGGCCGTGCCGGAAGTGAAATATATCTTTGAGCTTAATCCGGATCATCCGCTGGTGAAACGCGCGGCGGATACCCAGGACGACGCCCGCTTTGCGGAGTGGGTTGAACTGCTGCTGGATCAGTCCCTGCTGGCCGAGCGCGGCACCCTGGAAGATCCTAACCTGTTCATTAAACGTGTGAATGCGCTGCTGCTGGCGTAATACAAAACCTACCCCTCACCCTGGCCCTCTCCCCAAAGGGGAGAGGGTATAATCGTCCCCTCTCCCCTTTGGGGAGAGGGTTAGGGTGAGGGGGCATTCTCGCACTAACCCAAATAATCTCCCCCCGTTAACCGTTTCAGCCTCCCCGCCTTCCTTGAGCGATACCCGTTCTGGTGGTATTGTTTAGCGCTTTTGAAAAATTGAATCGACATTTGAGGGGATTTTCGCAATGCGTATTATTCTGCTTGGCGCTCCGGGCGCGGGTAAGGGAACTCAGGCTCAGTTCATCATGGAGAAATACGGTATTCCGCAAATCTCTACTGGTGACATGCTGCGTGCCGCTGTTAAATCTGGCTCCGAGCTGGGCAAACAAGCTAAAGACATCATGGACGCAGGCAAGCTGGTGACCGACGAACTGGTTATCGCGCTGGTAAAAGAGCGCATTGCTCAGGAAGACTGCCGCAATGGTTTCCTGCTGGACGGCTTCCCGCGCACCATTCCTCAGGCTGACGCCATGAAAGAAGCGGGCATCAACGTGGATTACGTGCTGGAGTTCGATGTACCGGACGAACTGATCGTTGACCGTATCGTTGGCCGTCGCGTGCACGCTGCCTCTGGCCGCGTTTACCACATCAAATTCAACCCGCCTAAGGTTGAAGGCAAAGACGACGTGACCGGCGAAGAGCTGACCACCCGTAAAGACGATCAGGAAGAAACCGTGCGTAAACGCCTGGTGGAATACCATCAGATGACCGCACCGCTGATCGGCTACTACTCCAAAGAGGCGCAGGCGGGTAACACCAAATACGCGAAAGTTGACGGCACCAAAGCCGTGGCTGACGTACGTGCAGAGCTGGAAAAAATCCTCGGCTAAGCGCACCTCTCTCACCCGGAGCCCCGGGTGAGAAAAATTCTCATCTTACCTATTACAGCAATGGGTTTCGTTTAAACGCATTTCCGCTACAATTGACAGCCTATCAAATGGTTAAGAGGCGTGAATGAGTCAGGCGAAAACCGGCATCCTGCTTGCCAATCTGGGCACCCCAGAAGCACCTACTCCAGCGGCGGTAAAACGCTACCTGCGACAATTTTTAAGCGACACGCGCGTCGTGGATACCCCAAGACTGCTGTGGTGGCCACTGCTGCGTGGTGTCATTCTGCCGATTCGTTCTCCGCGTGTAGCAAAGCTCTATCAGTCCGTGTGGATGGAAGAAGGCTCGCCGCTGATGGTCTACAGCCGTCGTCAGGAGAAGGCGCTGGCCGCCCGTCTGCCGGACATGCCCGTTGCGCTCGGTATGAGCTACGGTAAGCCATCCCTGGAAAGCGCCGTCGACTCTCTGCTGGCGCAGGGCGTTGAACACATTGTGGTGCTGGCCCTTTATCCGCAGTATTCGTGCTCCACGGTGGCTGCCGTCTGGGACGAACTGGCACGCATTCTGGCGACCCGCCGCCGTATACCGGGCATCACCTTTATCCGCGACTACGCCGATAACGAGCTGTACATTCAAGCGCTTGCCAGCAGCGCGCGCGCGTCGTTTGAAAAACACGGCGAGCCGGATCTGCTGCTGCTCTCCTATCACGGTATTCCGCAGCGTTTCGCGAACGAAGGGGACGATTACCCCCAGCGTTGCCGCGATACCACCCGCGAGCTGGTCTCCGCCCTCGGCCTGCCGCCTGAGAAGGTGATGATGACCTTCCAGTCGCGCTTCGGTCGTGAACCGTGGTTGACCCCGTATACTGATGAAACGCTAAAAATGCTGGGCGAGAAGGGCGTGAAGCACATTCAGGTTATGTCGCCGGGCTTCTCGGCGGATTGTCTGGAAACGCTGGAAGAGATTGCCGTCCAGAACAAAGAGTTCTTCATGGAGGCCGGCGGAACGAAATACGAATACATTCCTGCGCTTAACGACTCCCCTGAACACATCGATATGATGGTGTCACTGGTCACCACCCGCCGCTGATCGCGTTACGGGCCGGGTTTGTGCTACCATTCCCGGCCCGTATTCTTTGCACAGTTCAGACCATGAAATTTCCCGGTAAACGTAAGTCCAAACACTATTTCCCCGTCGATGCCCGCGATCCGCTGTTACAGCAAATTCAGCAGGAAAGCGAAACCAGCGCTGCCTGGGTGGTCGGTATCGATCAGACGCTGGTGGACATTGAAGCCAAAGTGGATGATGCGTTTGTCGCACGTTACGGTCTGAGCGCCGGGCACTCGCTGGTGATTGAGGATGACGTTGCCGAAGCGCTGTATCAGGAACTGATGCGCGAAAATCTTATCACCCACCAGTTTGCTGGCGGCACCATCGGTAACACCATGCACAACTACTCCGTTCTGGCAGACGACCGCTCGGTACTGCTTGGCGTGATGTGCAGCAATATCGAAATCGGTGGCTACGCCTACCGCTACCTGTGCAATACCTCCAGCCGCACCGATCTGAACTATTTGCAGGGCGTTGACGGGCCGATTGGTCGTTGCTTTACGCTGATAAGCGATTCCGGCGAGCGTACCTTTGCCATCAGCCCCGGCCATATGAACAAGCTGCGCGCTGAAAGTATCCCGGAAGAGGTGATCGCGGGCGCGTCTGCGCTGGTGTTGACGTCTTATCTGGTGCGCTGCAAGCCGGGCGAACCAATGCCGGACGCAACCATGAAGGCAATTGAGTATGCGAAGAAATACAACGTGCCTGTGGTTCTGACGCTGGGCACCAAATTCGTCATTGCCGACAACCCGGAGTGGTGGCAGGCCTTCCTGAAAGAACACGTCTCGATTCTGGCGATGAATGAAGAAGAAGCCGAAGCGCTGACCGGCGAAAGCGATCCGCTGCTGGCGTCTGATAAGGCGCTGGACTGGGTGGATCTGGTGCTCTGCACCGCCGGGCCGGTCGGGCTGTATATGGCGGGCTTCACGGAAGAAGAGAGCAAGCGGAAAACCCAGCACCCGCTGCTGCCGGGCGCTATCGCCGAATTTAACCAGTACGAGTTCAGCCGCGCCATGCGTCATAAAGACTGCATCAACCCGCTGCGTATCTTCTCCCACATTGCACCGTATATGGGGGGCCCCGAGAAGATCATGAACACCAACGGCGCGGGCGACGGCGCGCTGGCCGCGCTGCTGCACGACATCACCGCTAACGCCTACCACAAAACCAATGTGCCGAATTCCAGCAAACACACCTTCAACTGGCTGACCTATTCCTCGCTGGCGCAGGTGTGCAAGTACGCGAACCGCGTGAGTTATCAGGTGCTGAACCAGCATTCACCGCGCTTAACGCGTGGGCTGCCGGAACGGGAAGACAGCCTCGAAGAGGCGTATTGGGACAGGTAAAAGAAGACCCCTCACCCTGGCCCTCTCCCCAAAGGGGAGAGGGAACTTGAACACCCTCTCCCCTTTGGGGAGAGGGCTGGGGTGAGGGGACCAGGCCGCACAAAATTTACCCCGTCACCGCCTCTTCAACCGGCGGCTTCGTCAGCATTGTCAGCATCGTATTCGCAATCTCACGCTCACCCATCACCACCTGATTCGCGCCGCGCTCGGTAATGTACTCCACTTCGTCATCATAATGGGCGCGGGCTATGATTTCGATATGCGGGCATTTTTCACGGGCTGTGGCGACAATCTCGCCAGCCTCGTAACCGTTCGGGATAGTGAGCAGCAGCCAGCGAGCGCAGTCCAGATGCGCCAGATTCATAATCTCTTCGTTAGCCGCGTTGCCCAGCACCGCGCGGATGCCGCGCTCGCGAAGCTCGTCGACGCGAGTGCGTGACGTTTCAATCACTACAAGTGGAATGCCCTGAGCCATCAGTTTTTCACCCAGCAGGCTGCCGACGCGGCCAAAACCGACCAGCAGCGCGTGGTTGCAGATATCCACCGGGATCTGTTTCTCTTCTTCTGTCGCCTCTTCCAGCGTCAGCTCTTCGAGGGTTTCGGTCTTCTCGAGATATTTCTCCAGCAGGGCAAACAATACCGGGTTCAACATGATGGAGAGGATCGCCCCCGCCAGCACCAGATTTTGCCCAGCCTGTGGCAGCAGATTCAGGGCCATTCCCAGACCAGCCAGAATAAAGGCGAACTCGCCAATCTGCGCCAGGCTGGCGGCGATGGTCAGCGCCGTGCGCGGCGAGTGACCGAACATCCGCACCAGGAAGAAGGCGGCAACGGACTTACCAAAGATGATGATTGCCAGCGTACCCAGCACGGCCAGCGGCTGCTGGATGAGGATCATCGGGTCGAACAGCATCCCGACGGAGACAAAGAACAGCACCGCGAACGCATCACGTAGTGGCAGAGTATCGTGCGCGGCACGGTGGCTCAGCTCGGACTCGTTCAGCACCATCCCGGCGAAGAACGCGCCCAGCGCAAAGGAGACGTCAAACAGCTCGACAGCGCCAAAGGCAATGCCCAGCGCCAGGGCAAGGACCGAAAGCGTGAACAGTTCACGCGAGCCGGTGGCGGCGCTGCGGGACATGATCCACGGCACCAGACGGCGGCCCACCAGCATCATGATGGCAATAAACGCCACAACCTTACCGATGGTAATGCTCATATCCAGCGCCAGCGAAGCGAAGCCGATATTCTCTTTCTCCATCATCCCGGCGACGGCGGGCAGCAGTACCAGCGTCAACACCATCACCAGATCTTCAACTATCAGCCAGCCAATCGCGATTTGCCCGCGCTGGCTGTCTATCAGCTGCCTCTCTTCAAGCGCGCGCAGCAGCACCACGGTACTGGCGGTTGAAAGACACAGCCCAAATACGATACCGGTCATGATTGACCAGCCCAGCACCGCCGAAAGCGCCATGCCCAGCAGCGTCGCCACCCCTATCTGGGCGATCGCTCCCGGTATGGCGATCGACTTTACCGCCATCAGATCCTTCAGGGAAAAATGCAGTCCGACGCCAAACATCAGCAGGATAACGCCCAGTTCCGCCAGCTCCGGTGCAAGTTTGGTATCTGCGACAAAACCCGGCGTAAAGGGTCCTGCCAGCACGCCCGCTAACAAATAGCCTACCAGGGGCGAAATACGCAGTTTGTTGGCAATCATGCCGAGGATAAAAGCGAGCACAAGTCCACCAACAATGGTGGTGATAAGCGGTGTGGCGTGGTGCATTCCGTCTCCTTTCGCGATGGGTGATCCATTTTTGGTGCAAATACCAAAAAGCCGATTAATAGTTTATGACAATTTTTACGCTTATGTTTATGAATAATTGTTGAAATCACAATAAAAAGGCAATAAGCACGAAAAAAGGCAGATTTTGATAAATTTGCTGAGGGGAGGGAGAGGAAAGCCTTATGGCATCAGGTTATCCGGCTGCCAAAGTTTAACTTTGGCAGCCGTGTAGTTACGCTTTATGACGGTTGTCAGGCAGGAATATGGTCAACATCCCCAGAAGTGGCAGGAAAGCGCAGATTTTATAGACCAGGAAGATGCTGGTGTGGTCTGCAACCATCCCTAACACGGCGGCGCCAAGGCCGCCCATGCCAAAGGCAAAACCGAAAAAGAGACCGGAAACCATACCGATACGTCCCGGCAGCAGCTCCTGCGCATAGACCAGAATGGCTGAAAACGCCGACGCGAGAATAAAACCTATAATCACTGTCAATATTCCGGTCCATTCCAGCGTTGCGTACGGTAAAACAAGCGTAAACGGCGCAACGCCGAGGATAGAGCCCCAAATCACATATTTACGTCCGATTTTATCTCCCACAGGGCCGCCAATCACCGTGCCTGCCGCCACCGCAAACAGGAAGGCAAAGAGATGGAACTGGGCGTTTTGTACCGATAATCCGAATTTTTGCATCAGATAGAAGGTGTAATAGCTGCTAATGCTCGCCATATAGAAATATTTCGAGAAAATCAGCACCAGCAGCACGCTGACGGCAAGGATCACCTTATTGCGCGGAAGGGGATTGGTTATCTTCGCGACAGGTTTTCCCTTATTTACGCGATGCTGCGCGGCATACCAGCGGCTGATTTGCGCCAGGACGACAATCGCCAGCAGCGCGGCCAGCACAAACCACGCCACGTTGCCTTTGCCGTAAGGCGCGATAATTACCGCCGCCAGCAGAGGACCGAGGGAGCTACCAAAGTTCCCCCCCACCTGGAACAGAGACTGCGCCAGCCCGTGGCGTCCGCCGGAGGCCATACGCGCCACGCGGGACGATTCCGGATGGAACACCGATGAACCGGTTCCTACCAGCGCCGCGGCAACCAGTACCGCCTCAAAGCTGCCCGCCATGGCCAGCAGCACCAGCCCGCTCAGGGTGAAGCACATCCCAATGGGCAGCGACCATGGCATCGGGTATTTGTCCGTCCAGTAGCCCACCACCGGCTGTAGCAGCGAAGAGGCCAGCTGGAAGGTCAGGGTAATCATCCCGATCTGCACGAAGGTTAATGAGAACTCAGACTGCAACAGCGGGTAGATCGCCAGAATCAGCGACTGGATCATGTCGTTGAGCAGATGAGAGAGACTGATTGCGCCTAATACTTTGAAGGAAGTGCGCGATTTCGGCGGCGACGCCGGAACGCCCTGAACAGGCTGGGTTGATTCACTGATTGCCATAAATACCACGTCAATTTGTAATTAGAGATGCAGGGAGTAATTATTATCCGACTAACATACTCGTCCGTGACATTTGAAGAAAGTCGCAATTCTGAAAACTTATTTGTCTATTCTTGTGAGTCACTGTAATTTTTGCGTTTGTCTATGGGTCAGGGAGAGAGAAGATGAAGTTAATAAAGCGTGGCGTCGCGCTGGCGCTCATCGCCGCATGGGGGCTGACAAGCCTGCCCGCGCAGGCGTATGAAAAAGATAAAACCTATAAAATTACCATTCTGCATACTAACGATCATCACGGCCATTTCTGGCGCAGCGAATACGGTGAATATGGCCTGGCGGCGCAAAAAACGCTGGTGGACGGCATTCGTAAAGAGGTCTCGGCTCAGGGCGGCAGCGTGCTGTTGCTGTCGGGCGGGGATATTAATACCGGCGTACCGGAATCTGATTTGCAGGATGCCGAGCCTGATTTCCGCGGCATGAATTTAATTGGTTACGACGCGATGGCGGTCGGAAACCACGAGTTTGATAACCCGCTGAGCGTATTGCGCCAGCAGGAAAAGTGGTCCAAATTTCCGTTCCTTTCCGCCAATATTTATCAGAAAAGCACCGGCGAGCGCCTGTTTAAACCGTGGGCGCTGTTTAAGCGTCAGGATCTGAAGATCGCGGTCATCGGCTTAACCACCGACGATACGGCCAAAATTGGCAACCCTGAATTTTTCACCGACATCGAATTCCGTAAACCGGCGGACGAAGCGAAGCTGGTGATCCAGGAGTTGCAGCAGAATGAAAAACCGGATGTGATTATCGCTACCACCCACATGGGGCATTACGACAACGGTCAGCACGGCTCTAACGCGCCGGGCGACGTGGAGATGGCGCGCAGCCTTCCTGCGGGCTCGCTGGCGATGATTGTGGGCGGTCATTCGCAGGATCCGGTCTGCATGGCTTCTGAGAATAAAAAGCAGGTAGATTATGTGCCCGGCACGCCGTGCGCGCCGGATCGTCAGAACGGGATCTGGATTGTACAGGCCCACGAGTGGGGTAAATACGTAGGCCGTGCGGATTTCGAATTCCGTAACGGCGAGATGAAGCTGGTGCACTATCAGCTCATCCCGGTCAACCTGAAGAAGAAAGTAACCTACCCGGACGGCAAAAGCGAGCGGGTACTCTACACGCCAGAGATCGCTGAAAACCAGCAGATGCTCTCCCTGCTGACGCCGTTCCAGAGCAAAGGGAAAGCGCAGCTGGACGTGAAGATTGGCACGCTTAACGGACGACTGGAAGGGGACCGCAGCAAAGTCCGCTTCGTACAAACCAACATGGGGCGTCTGGTGCTGGCCGCGCAGATGGCGCGCACGAATGCGGATTTCGGCGTGATGAGCGGCGGCGGTATTCGTGATTCCATTGAAGGCGGAAACATCACCTATAAAGACGTGCTCAAAGTGCAGCCGTTTGGCAACGTGGTGGTGTATGCGGACATGAGCGGGAAAGAGGTGATTGACTACCTGACCGCCGTGGCGCAGATGAAGCCGGACTCCGGAGCGTATCCGCAGTTTGCTAACGTCAGCTTCGTCGCCAAGGACGGTAAGCTCAACGATCTCAAAATCAAAGGCGAACCTGTTGATCCGGCGAAAACCTACCGCCTGGCAACGTTAAGCTTTAACGCCACCGGCGGCGACGGCTATCCGCATATCGATAACAAACCGGGCTATGTAAATACCGGGTTTATTGATGCGGAAGTGTTAAAGCAGTTTATCCAGCAAAATTCACCGATTGACGTGAACGCGTATGAGCCGAAGGGCGAGGTGAGCTGGCAGTAGTGTTGTGCGGCCTGATGCCCTCACCCCAACCCTCTCCCACCGGGAGAGGGCGCGAACACAAAAAAACGGTAACGCCTGTTACCGTTTTGCTTTTACCTCGCAGCGCCACCGGGCAATTTTCTCAATCCCTGCGCGCAATATCCGCAAATTTCGCGTCCAGCATTTTCGCCAGATCGCCTGCGGCCAGTTCGATATCCAGCCCGCGTTTGCCGCCAGAAATATAGATCGTCTCAAATTCCTGCGAAGGCGCATCGATCAGGGTCGGCAGACGCTTTTTCTGGCCGAGCGGGCTGATCCCGCCGACCAGATAACCCGTAGTGCGTTGCGCAACCATCGGGTCTGCCATATCGACCTTTTTCGCTCCCAGCGCTTTGGCCACTTTCTTCAGATCAAGCTGTCCGGCGACGGGCGTCACTGCCACGGCGAGGTGCTTCATATCGCCATTCACCGCGACCAGCAGCGTTTTGTATACCTGGTCCGCGTTCAGCCCCAGCTTGCGCACCACTTCATCACCAAAGTTGGTTTCGTTCGGATCGTGATCGTAGGTGTGGATCCGGAAAGAAATTTTGTTTTTTTCGAGTAATTTAACGGCGGGAGTCATGGCTATCCTTCTTACGACAGACGGTTCATGCCAGCAGCATACGCCTGACGTTTGTCTAAAAAATAGCACCATCTTGCGCAATAGTATTGGCAGTGATGGTTACTTTGAGCGACAATCGGCGTAGCCGAAGGTCACTTCGGTATAATAAAAACGATGAAATTCCTCTTTGACGGGCCAATAGAAATATTGGCCATTTTTTTATTTCAGCAGCGACGGCAAATTCCCTTCTCCGTACAAATGCAACGCGCCAACCGCGACAACATAACGACCGGCAGGCAGGGCATACAGCGTCTCCCGCCACGCCTGGTTGCGCGCGTTCATCAGCACATCATACAACGATTCACTGAACGTCGACGGTAACGCCAGCTTACCGTCTGCGGGCGGCGCATCCAGCCACCAGCCAATCATCGTTTGCAGCAGACGCGCGTTGGTGTGCCAGTGGGTCAGGGTATCATCCAGTAGCATCTTGCCGTCATCAGGAAGCTGGCGAAGAAGCGCAATCTGGCTGTCCGTGCCTTCCAGTTCAATGACGGACAGGTTGCACGCCTTTGCCGCATTCAGCAGTTGATAATCGATACCGTAATCGCCGCGCAGCCCCAGGCGCTGCGCCTGGGTTGCCTGTAGCACCATGGCAATTTGCCACAGGGGCAGGGTGTCGAGCATTGAGAGCGAGACGCCGGACTCATCCGCAAGACGGGTAAGCTCAGCCAGCTGCGTCTCGTTAAGACGTTCAGCCAGGGGGCGGTCGCTTTCCAGCCCGGCAAACGGCGATTCATGGCCGGAGATGTCGGCTTCGACGATCAGCGCGTCGGCGCGCTTCAGTAGTTTAATCAGGCCGGAGGGCAGGGGGGACATATCCTGCGTGCCCATATGAATGCTTCCCACCAGGTGCAGTTGCTGCCCACCCGGAAGCGAAATATCCATACCGGGCCAGGCATAACGGCGGGGAAAAAGGGCGCGAAACGATGTTTTTATACGATTAAACAGACCCATACGCGCTCCATGACCGGAAAGGTTCATGCTAGCGCGTACGGGTACAAGGTTCAATCCTTCGGTTTAAACCGCAGCAGACGGTTAGCGTTGCTCACCACGGTAATTGACGAGAGCGCCATCGCCGCACCCGCAACAACCGGGTTCAGCAGGGTGCCGGTCAGCGGCCACAAAATCCCGGCGGCAATCGGAATGCCGAGCGAGTTATAGACGAACGCCCCCAGCAGGTTCTGCTTCATGTTGCGCAACGTGGCTTTCGAAATCGCCAGCGCATCCGCCACCCCCATTAGGCTGTGGCGCATCAGGGTGATCGCCGCGGTTTCAATGGCGACATCGCTCCCGCCGCCCATCGCAATACCTACGTCAGCCTGCGCCAGCGCCGGGGCGTCGTTGATGCCGTCGCCGACCATCGCCACCTGACGACCATCACGTTGCAATTTCCTGATGGCGTCCGCTTTGCCATCCGGCAGCACGCCGGCTATCACCTCATCAATCCCGGCTTCTCTGGCGATGGCGTTAGCGGTAGTCGGGTTATCACCGGTTAACATCACCAGGCGATAGCCCGCATGGTGCAGGCGTTGCAAGGCATCCACGCTGTCCTGGCGTAACGGATCGCGTACGGCCAGCAGCGCCGCCACCTGACCATCCCTCGCCAGCAGAACCGGCGTCGCGCCCTGAGAGGCCTGCGCGTTCAGCTCAGCGTCCAGCACGGACGTATCAACACCGTGTTCAGTTAGCAGTGCCTGGTTACCCAGCAGCAGCGTATGGCCTTCTGCTTCACCGCTGACCCCTAAACCGCGCAGAGTGCGGAAGTTGCTTACCTGCGGCAGGCGGGCATCACCGGCTTTCTCAAGGATGGCGCGCGCCAGCGGGTGACTGGAGCCTTGTTCCAGCGCGGCGGCCAGGCGCAGGGCATCCGTCTCCGTACAGCCAATGGTATTAACGGCCACTACCTGCGGTTTGCCCTCGGTGAGCGTGCCGGTTTTGTCAAAGACGAGGGTGTCCAGCGTGCTTGCCCGTTGCAGGGCGTCAGCATCACGGACCAGTACGCCAAATTCGGCGGCGCGTCCGACGCCAGAGATAATCGACATCGGCGTGGCCAGACCAAGGGCACAAGGGCAGGCGATGATCAGTACCGTGGTGGCGATCACCAGGGTGTAGACAATCTGCGGCGCCGGGCCGAAGAAATACCAGATTGCCGCGCTCAGCAGGGCAATACCGACCACCACTGGCACAAAAATGGCGGAGATTTTATCGGCAAGCTGACCAATTTCCGGCTTACTGCTCTGCGCCTGGCGGACCATCCGAATGATGCGTGACAGTGTGGTATGACTGCCAACGGCGCTGGCGCGGAACAGCACGCTGCCGTCCTGTACCACCGTACCCGCATGCACCGCATCGCCCTGAGATTTCTGCTGGGGGATCGGCTCACCGGTCAGCATGGCTTCATCAAGCCAGGCATCGCCCTGGGTGATTTCACCGTCGACGGGCACGCGGTCACCGGTGGTGAGACGCAGCGTCATACCGGGTTGCACCTCTGAGAGAGGAACGTTTTTTTCCCCATCGTCGGTGACCACGCGGGCCGTCGGCGGGGTTAAATCGAGTAATCTTTCCAGCGCTTTCGAAGAACGCTGACGCGCGCGGGCTTCGAGCATATGGCCTAAGTTAATCAGACCTATAATCATCGCGCTCGCTTCATAATAGAGATGGCGCGCCTCCATCGGGAACCACTGCGGCCAGACGTTAACGCTCATCGAATACAGCCACGCCGCACCCGTCCCGAGCGCGACCAGCGTGTCCATCGTCGCGGTGCGGTTTTTCAGGCTCTTCCAGGCGCTGGTATAGAAATGTCCGCCTGCAAACACCATCACCGCAAGGGTAATCAGACCAATCACCAGCCACAGGGTGCGGTTGTCTGCGGTGACCATCATGTTGTCACCGATCATGCCCCACACCATCACCGGAATACCGACCAGCAGGGCGACGATCGCCTGCCAGCGGAAGCGCTTCATGGTGGCGACAGCCGTTTCCTGCTGGCGCTCGCGGCGCTCGGCATCATCTTCGATGGCCTCCGCCCCGTAGCCCGCTTTCTCCACGGCCTGCACTAAATCTGCGGCGGAGGCACTGCCCATCACCAGCGCAGTACGCTCCGCCAGGTTTACCCGTGCCTGTGCGACGCCCGGTACCGCCTGTAAGGCGTTTTGTACCCGTGAGACACAGCTGGCGCAGCTCATGCCGTTGATCAGCAGCTGTTGGCTGTCATCAATATCATCAGCTACCGGAAGCTCAGGAGTGGCCGCTGTCAGTGCTTCCGACGGGGATGATGACTCTGCCAGCGGTTTAGCCTTTGGGTGGCTTAACTCCGCCCCGTAACCGGCCTGTTTAATGGTATCAATCAGCGCGTCGGCGCTGGCGCTGCCGGTCACGGCGGCATGATCGATAGTCACCTCAGCGCTTTCCACATCAGGACGCTGCTCCAGGCTTTCTTTAACACGTTTGACACAGTGGCCGCAGGAGAGGCCGTCCAGTGTCAGGTCAATAGTGTGAGACATAACAAAACTCCCGTATAATGTTCTGGTCAATTGTTGACCTTCACTCTGCTTTTCGCTAACTGTTATGAAGGTTAAACCTTCCATCAAGGGGAAGGTCAAGGGGGAAATGTGAATATCAGCGATGTTGCGAAAAAAACCGGCTTAACCAGCAAAGCGATTCGCTTTTATGAGGAAAAAGGGCTGGTGACGCCACCGTTGCGCAGTGAGAACGGCTACCGCAGCTATACGCAGCTGCATCTTGATGAACTGACGTTACTGCGCCAGGCAAGACAGGTAGGATTTAACCTTGAAGAGTGCGGCGAGCTGGTTAACCTGTTTAACGATCCGAAACGCCACAGTGCCGACGTGAAAAAACGTACGCTGGAAAAAGTGGCGGAGATCGAACGCCATATCATCGAATTACAGGCGATGCGTGAGCAACTGTTACAGCTGGCAGAATCCTGCCCGGGAGATGACAGCGCCGAGTGCCCGATTATCGACAATCTTTCCGGCTGCTGCCACCGTAAAACCCACGCCTAACAGGCTTTAACCCGCAGGGTAATACCTTCCACCGCGATGACCTCAACCCGCGTGCCGGCGCTGAGGTCATCATCGGCCACCACCGGCCACGAACTGTCCCCCACGCGCATATGACCGCGTCCGTTGATCAGCGCGTTATCAAGCGTAAAACGTTTACCCACGATCTGCTGCCCACGCTGGTTGAGATGCGCGTCGACCGGCTTCTGCGCCTTCACCCGTTTGTTCAGCCAGCGCCACCACAGCCAGGCGGCCAGCAGCGTCAGCACGGCAAACAGCGCGCCCTGCCACTCCCAGCCGACAGGCAGCAGCCAGACGACCAGCCCGGTAATCACAGCGGCAACACCGCTCCACAGCAGATAACCGTTGCCGCCAAGCATCTCGGCGGCCAGCAGCAAGCCGCCAAGGCTTAGCCAGAACGCATGAGGATGTGCAACGATGAGCTCAATCATTTTTTACGCTCGTTTCCGCCGTCTTTGATCAACTCGGCAATTCCGGCGATAGATCCCATCAGACTGCTGGCATCCAGCGGCATCATCACCACTTTGCTGTTGTTCGCAGAGCCGATCTCCTTCAGCGCATCGGTATATTTTTGCGCGACGAAGTAGTTCACAGCCTGGATATCCCCGGCGGCAATCGCCTCGGAAACCATTTGCGTCGCGCGGGCTTCCGCTTCTGCCGAACGTTCACGCGCTTCTGCCTGGAGGAAGGCAGACTGACGGTCGCCCTCGGCTTTCAGGATCTGCGACTGTTTTTCCCCTTCCGCTTTCAGGATCTCGGCCTGACGCACCCCTTCGGCTTCAAGAATATAGGCGCGTTTGGTACGCTCGGCCTTCATCTGCGCATTCATGGAAGCAATCAGCTCTGCCGGTGGGCGCACGTCGCGGATCTCAATGCGGGTCACTTTGATCCCCCACGGATTGGTGGCTTCATCAACAATGTGCAGCAGGCGGGTATTAATGCTGTCGCGCTGGGAGAGCATTTCGTCCAGCTCCATCGAGCCAAGCACGGTACGGATGTTGGTCATCGTCAGGTTGACGATCGCCAGCTCCAGGTTGCTCACCTCATAGGCCGCTTTCGGCGCATCAATCACCTGAATAAAGCACACCGCATCGATGGTGACGTTGGCGTTATCCTTAGAGATGACTTCCTGGGAAGGAATATCCAGCACCTGCTCCATCATGTTGATTTTACGCCCAATTCTGTCCATGAAGGGGACGATCAGGCTTAAACCCGGCTGAAGGGTATTGGTGTAGCGACCGAAACGTTCGACGGTCCACTGGTAACCCTGCGGGACAATTTTGACGCCTGCGCCCACGATAACCAGCGCAACGAAAATAAGGACAGGAACAACGATGAGCATAAAAACCTCCTGTTTTGCATGCCGTAACGAGAAAAATTGCGTATTTGTTGAACGTAAGTATATCGGTTAACGGGCGGGATTTCGCCCCTGTAAAGAGGTGGGAACCGGACTGGTAAAATTAAAACGCCCCGCCAGGAGAGCGGGGCGCATAGCGTTACTCTTCAGACCAGGAATAGCTGAAGTCGGTGATAAACCCATCCCCGGCGTCAGCGATGGCTTTCGATAAGCCCTGATAGTATTTTTCCAGGCCGATGGCCTCTATCTGCTGGATCTGCTCGCGAACGGGAGCGCAGAACAGTACTGCATTGCCCGCTCCGACACGTTTGTTGTTCGGCGGCAGATCGCCGGTAATCCCCTTAAACCAGGTTCTGATCCCTTGCTTTAAGCTGTGCGGCGCTTTTGCAAGATCCTTCTGGCCTGTCAGCACCTGTAAGGTGGGGAACTCATTTGCATTGACGGCGGTTTTCATGCGTGCAAAGAACGCGGTAAAAAGCTCAAAAGAGCCGAGATCCGTGACGCGAGGCTTGGTGGTTTTTCCGTTTTTATTGCCCATTTTTCCGGCAGGGGCTGTAGGCGCCGGAACCACATTGACCTTATGCAGATCCAGACCAAACAGCAGATTGCAGTGCGCCCGGCGCTCTTTAAGCGGGTAGGACATTAGCACGTTAATAAACGCCGTCGCCTTCACATCGGCCAGGTCATGGTTAATCAGCCATTGCGAGCGGGCAAATTCCGCGGGGGAAACGAACCAGTCCGGCACCTCAGTAAAGCGTCTGGATTTACCCTTGCCGTCAAACTCGAGAAAGTAAGCCCCATCATCGAAAGCAAAATAGCAGTTTTTAAAGCTACCGATTGTGGTGTTAACGATGAGCGCCTTCTTAACAAAATCGACCACCTCTGCACCCATGACAAAACGCGTGAGTTCAGAAGAATTGATGACTTCCATTAATGTTTCCACATCTGGAACACCAGGCTTCAGGGAAGAGAACTCATAAAAGATATGTGTCATGTTGCTGACTTCCTGTAGTTATAGAGGTGACAATTACCGAACAAAAAGTTTAACACTTGCGATAGGTTAAGGCTATTCGCGCAGCGTAGCGGAAAGGATTATGCTAAAGGCTGTTCTTATCACAGCGGTTAACGGAATCGGAATGAATAATAAAAAAAATCTTCTGGATATCAGGGATGTTGGCTTTCGTGTGGGTGATAACACCATCCTTCAGCACGTCGATTTTTGTCTCTCTCCGGGCGAATTTAAACTCATAACCGGCCCCTCCGGCTGCGGCAAAAGCACCCTCCTGAAAATCGTGGCTTCGCTACTGAGTCCAACGGAGGGAACCATCCTGTTTGAAGGGAAAGATATCGCCACGCTTACACCGGAAAGCTATCGCCAGCAGGTGTCATACTGCGTGCAAACGCCGTCCCTGTTTGGCGACACGGTGTACGACAATCTGGTTTTCCCCTGGCACATCCGCAACCAAACGCCCGATCCGAAAAAGTTTGCGGACGATCTGACCCGTTTTGGGCTTCCGCCGGAGACGCTGACCAAATCTACTGCCGAACTGTCAGGCGGGGAAAAGCAGCGCGTCTCGCTGATCCGTAACCTGCAATTCCTGCCGAAGGCGCTGTTGCTGGACGAAATCACCAGCGCGCTGGATGACGCTAACAAGCGCAACGTCAATGAGATTATTCATCGCTACGTTCGTGAACAGGATATTGCCGTGCTGTGGGTGACGCACGATTCAAACGAAATTAGCCATGCGGATGATGTCATCACGCTCAGGCCGCAGGGCGGGAAAATGGAGGAGGCTCACCGTGGGTGAACATAACATAACCAACGAATCGCTGGCGCTGTCGATGGTGCTGGTGCTGGTGGCGATTGTGGTCAGCTACCGGGAGAAGCTGGGGCTGGAAAAAGATATTCTGTGGAGTATCGTTCGCGCGGTCATTCAGCTCATCATCGTCGGCTATGTGCTGAAATACATCTTCAACGTCAATCATGCCGTGCTGACCCTGTTGATGGTGCTGTTTATCTGCTTTAACGCGGCATGGAACGCGCAGAAACGCAGTAAATACATCGATAAAGCGTCCCTCTCGTCGTTTATTGCCATCACCACCGGGACCGCGTTAACGCTGGCGGTACTGGTGCTCTCCGGCTCGATAGAATTTACGCCGATGCAGGTGATCCCTATTTCCGGGATGATTGCGGGCAATGCGATGGTGGCGGTCGGGTTATGCTACAACAATCTGGGGCAACGCTTCAGCAGTGAACAGCAACAGCTTCAGGAGAAGCTAAGCCTGGGCGCGACACCGAAGGTGGCCTCGGCGCGGTTGATCCGCGACAGCATTCGTTCTTCGCTGATCCCAACGGTGGATTCCGCCAAAACCGTGGGTCTGGTGAGCCTGCCGGGCATGATGTCGGGGCTAATTTTTGCCGGTATCGATCCGGTAAAAGCGATTAAATACCAGATTATGGTGACGTTTATGCTGCTCTCTACGGCGAGCCTGTCGACGATTATTGCCTGCTATCTGACCTATCGGAAGTTTTACAACGCGCGCCACCAGCTGGTGGTGACGCAGTTGAAAAAGACGGGGTAATATCGGCT
>NZ_JABMCU010000280.1:0-4084 GCF_013179605.1 Enterobacter sp. CM29
TTGGCAACGTCCGTTGTAATCAGGAAATTTCATGGAAAATCAACCTAAGTTGAATAGCAGTAAAGAAGTTATCGCATTTCTGGCCGAGCGTTTCCCGCAGTGCTTCAGCGCTGAAGGTGAAGCGCGTCCTCTGAAAGTCGGTATCTTTCAGGATCTGGTCGCGCGCGTTGAGGGGGAGATGAACCTCAGCAAAACGCAGCTTCGTTCTGCCTTGCGCCTTTATACCTCGAGCTGGCGTTACCTGTACGGTATCAAGCCGGGTGCGACCCGTGTCGACCTTGACGGCAACCCGTGTGGTGAGCTGGACGAGCAGCACGTAGAACATGCGCGTAAGCAGCTTGAAGAAGCCAAAGCTCGCGTTCAGGCACAGCGTGCTGAACAGCAGACCAAAAAACGCGAAGCCGCAGCGGCAAACGGTCAGGAAGACGCCCCTCGTCGCGAGCGTAAACCGCGTCCGGCACCGCGTCGTACTGAAAATAACGATCGCAAACCGCGTGCTGACAAACCAGCAGCTAAAGCCCCACGTGCGCCGCGCGAAGAGCCGCGCCACACCCCAGTTTCGGACATCAACGCCCTGAGCGTAGGTCAGTCTCTGAAGGTTAAAGCGGGTAACAATGCGATGGATGCCACCGTACTGGAAATCACCAAAGATGGCGTTCGTGTACAGCTGACTTCTGGTATGTCAATGATTGTGCGCGCAGAACACTTGTTGTTCTGAAACGGAGGCCGAGCCTGGCATGAACACTTTTTTTAAGCTCACCGCGCTGGCTGGCCTGTTTGCTATAACAGGCCACGCTTTCGCTGTGGACGATATTACGCGTGTTGATCAAATTCCGGTTCTTAAGGAAGAAACTCAGCACGCGACGGTGAGTGAGCGCGTGACGTCGCGCTTTACTCGTTCGCACTATCGTCAGTTCGATCTCGATCAGGCCTTTTCGGCCAAAATCTTTGACCGTTATCTGAACTTGCTGGATTACAGCCATAACGTACTGCTGGCCAGCGATGTCGAACAGTTCGCTAAACGCAAATCCGAAGTGGGTGATGAGCTGCGCTCCGGAAAGCTGGATCTTTTCTACGATCTGTACAACTTATCGCAAAAGCGCCGTTTTGAGCGTTATCAATACGCGCTGAAAGTGCTGGAACGTCCGATGGACTTCACCGGCAACGACACCTTTAATCTGGACCGCAGCAAAGCGCCATGGCCGAAAGATGAGGCTGAACTGAATGCGCTGTGGGACGGAAAAGTCAAATATGACGAACTGAGCCTCAAGCTCACAGGCAAAGACGAGAAAGAGATCCGTGAGACGTTAAACCGTCGCTACAAATTCGCAATTCGTCGTCTGGCGCAGACCAACAGTGAAGATGTTTTCTCGCTGGCGATGACCGCGTTTGCGCACGAAATTGATCCGCACACTAATTATCTCTCTCCACGTAACACCGAACAGTTCAATACCGAAATGAGCCTGTCTCTGGAAGGTATCGGTGCTGTGCTTCAGATGGACGATGACTACACCGTTATCAACTCCATGGTAGCTGGTGGCCCTGCGTCGAAAAGCAAAGCGATCAGCGTAGGCGACCGTATTGTCGGTGTAGGTCAAACCGGAAAGAGCATGGTGGACGTGATTGGCTGGCGACTTGATGACGTAGTTGCGTTGATCAAAGGGCCGAAGGGCAGCAAAGTTCGCCTGGAGATCCTGCCTGCCGGAAAGGGGACCAAAACCCGTATCGTTACTCTGACCCGTGAGCGTATCCGTCTGGAAGATCGCGCGGTGAAAATGTCGGTGAAAACCGTGGGTAAAGAGAAGGTTGGCGTTCTGGATATCCCTGGCTTCTACGTTGGCCTGACCGATGATGTGAAAGTGCAGCTCCAGAAGCTTGAAAAGCAGAATGTCAGCAGTGTGATCATCGACCTGCGCAGCAACGGCGGCGGGGCATTGACCGAGGCCGTCTCGCTCTCCGGGCTGTTTATCCCGTCTGGCCCGGTGGTTCAGGTGCGCGATAACAACGGTAAAGTGCGTGAAGATGCCGATACCGATGGCGTGGTCTACTATAAGGGGCCGCTGGTGGTGCTGGTCGATCGCTTCAGCGCCTCTGCATCGGAAATCTTCGCTGCTGCCATGCAGGATTACGGCCGGGCGTTAATCGTCGGCGAACCGACGTTTGGCAAGGGCACCGTTCAGCAGTACCGCTCTCTGAACCGTATTTACGACCAGATGCTGCGTCCTGAATGGCCGGCGCTGGGCTCAGTACAGTACACCATTCAGAAGTTTTACCGTGTTAACGGCGGCAGTACGCAGCGCAAAGGCGTGACGCCGGACATCATGATGCCGACAGGTACCGAAGAGACGGAAACGGGCGAGAAGTTTGAAGATAACGCGCTGCCGTGGGATAGCATTGATGCCGCGACATTCGTGAAATCGGGTGATATGAAACAGTTCGGTCCGGAACTGCTGAAAAATCACAATGACCGCATCGGGAAGGATCCGGAATTCCAGTACATCATGAAGGACATCGCGCGTTTCAACGCTCTGAAAGCGAAACGGAACATTGTCTCTCTGAACTACGCCCAGCGTGAGAAAGAGAACAATGAAGATGACGCGACACGTCTGGCGCGTATCAACGATCGCTTCAAACGTGAAGGCAAGCCTCTGCTCAAAAAACTGGACGATCTGCCTAAGGATTACCAGGAGCCCGATCCGTATCTGGACGAGACGGTGCATATCGCGCTTGATCTCGCGAAGCTGGAAAAAGAGAAACCTGCCGTACAACCTGCTCCGACAAAATAATCCCCCAACAGGCACAAGAAATTGTGCCTGTTTCTTTTTGTTCCTCATCCTTCCGTCAGGCAGATTTCCAATTGTGTAAAGTTGTGTCTTTCTGGTGACTTACGCCGTCTGGATGCTTGAAAATAGCCGCAATACCCATACGATGTGGGTAATCGCATAGTGCGTTTTGTTAAACTGAGGTTAAAAGAATATTATGATGCGAATCGCGCTCTTCCTGCTCACCAACCTGGCGGTGATGGTGGTATTCGGGCTGGTGCTAAGCCTGACGGGAATTCAGTCGAGCAGCGTTCAGGGTCTGTTGATTATGGCGCTGCTGTTTGGTTTCGGCGGCTCTTTCATTTCACTGCTGATGTCGAAGTGGATGGCACTGAAATCCGTGGGCGGTGAAGTTATTGAGCAGCCGCGTAACGATATGGAACAGTGGTTGATGAGCACGGTTGCTCAGCAGTCAAAGCAGGCGGGCATAGCCATGCCGCAGGTGGCGATCTACCACGCGCCGGATATCAACGCGTTTGCTACCGGTGCGCGTCGTGACGCGTCCCTGGTGGCCGTCAGTACCGGTCTGCTGCAAAACATGAGCCGTGACGAAGCGGAAGCGGTTATTGCTCACGAGATCAGCCATATCGCTAACGGCGATATGGTCACCATGACCTTGATCCAGGGCGTGGTGAACACCTTCGTTATCTTTATTTCCCGTATTCTGGCGCAGATTGCTGCCGGATTTATGGGTGGCAACCGTGATGAGGGTGAAGAGAGCAACGGTAACCCGCTGATCTATTTCGCTGTTTCAATGGTGCTGGAGCTGGTGTTCGGTATCCTGGCAAGCATCATTACCATGTGGTTCTCCCGTCATCGTGAGTTCCACGCGGATGCCGGTTCTGCGAAACTGGTGGGTCGTGAGAAGATGATTGCTGCGCTGCAACGTCTGAAAACCAGCTACGAGCCGCAGGAAGCAAACAGCATGATGGCCTTCTGCATCAATGGTAAATCAAAGTCGCTGAGCGAGCTGTTTATGTCACACCCGCCGCTGGATAAACGTATTGAAGCGCTGCGAAGCGGCGAATACCTGAAGTAATCCCGCCGGATGAAAAAAACCGGGCAGGAGACAATCTCCGCCCGGTTTTTTTATGCCTGCGCCTTTGGCTGGGTCACACGAAGGCCGCTAATGATAGCCGCGAGGGTCGCCAGTGTCCCTGCGGTAATCAGCGCAACGTGTGTCGCATTTTGCCCGGCAAGGTTAAACATCAACGCCACCATTGCGGCCCCGGTGCTCTGCCCTAACAGTCTTGCCGTACCCA
>NZ_JABMCU010000281.1:0-4078 GCF_013179605.1 Enterobacter sp. CM29
AACAGACCTCATTTTGGCGTAATTCTGAGCAATGTATTTTTTTTACACACCCATTATGTGATCGCGATCACTCCATTAATATCCTCACCCCCTACATTCATGTGATTCAGATCACACAAAATTCCGCTGTCTGGACAGTTGAACGATTCAGTGCCAGATTTCACAGCATCAGAACAGGGCCCGGCTACCTCTGCCGCCGCACATTAACGATAAACCTCGGGCCACAAGCCTAAGCGTAAACATAAGAAGGGGTGTTTTATGTCATCCGATTTCAAGATCAAAGTGCAAAGCTTTGGTCGTTTCCTCAGCAACATGGTGATGCCAAATATCGGCGCGTTTATCGCGTGGGGTATTATCACCGCATTATTTATTCCGACAGGGTGGTTGCCTAACGAAACGCTGGCGAAACTTGTTGGCCCAATGATTACGTACCTGCTGCCGCTGCTCATCGGTTATACCGGTGGTCGTCTGGTGGGCGGTGACCGTGGTGGTGTCGTGGGTGCCATCACAACCATGGGGGTGATTGTCGGTGCGGATATGCCGATGTTCCTCGGTGCGATGATTGCCGGTCCTCTGGGCGGCTGGGCGATCAAGAAATTTGACGTCTGGGTTGATGGCAAGATCAAATCCGGCTTCGAAATGCTGGTGAACAACTTCTCCGCGGGCATCATCGGGATGATCCTCGCGATTCTGGCGTTCCTCGGCATTGGTCCTGCGGTTGAAGTGCTCTCCAAACTGCTGGCTGCGGGCGTTAACTTCATGGTGGCGCACGACATGCTGCCGCTGGCGTCTATCTTCGTTGAACCGGCGAAAATCCTGTTCCTGAACAACGCCATCAACCACGGTATCTTCTCACCGCTGGGTATTCAGCAGTCACACGATCTCGGCAAGTCCATCTTCTTCCTGATTGAAGCGAACCCGGGTCCGGGTATGGGCGTTCTGCTGGCGTACATGTTCTTTGGTCGCGGCAGCGCGAAACAGTCTGCTGGCGGCGCGGCGATCATTCACTTCCTGGGCGGTATTCACGAAATTTACTTCCCGTATGTGCTGATGAACCCACGTCTGATCCTGGCCGTTATCCTTGGCGGTATGACCGGCGTGTTCACCCTGAGCGTACTGGGCGGTGGTCTGGTGTCTCCTGCTTCTCCAGGCTCTATTCTGGCGGTGCTGGCGATGACCCCGAAAGGCGCCTACTTCGCGAACATCGCGGCGATCTGTGCGGCCATGGCCGTCTCCTTCGTGGTCTCCGCTATCCTGCTGAAAACCAGCAAGGTGAAAGAAGACGACGATATCGAAGCGGCAACCCGTCGTATGCATGACATGAAAGCCGAATCCAAAGGCGCAACGCCGCTGGCGGCGGGTGATGTCTCTAACGACCTGAGCCACGTACGTAAAATTATCGTGGCCTGTGATGCCGGTATGGGTTCCAGCGCAATGGGTGCGGGCGTGCTGCGTAAGAAAGTGCAGGATGCGGGTCTGACCAACATCTCCGTGACCAACAGCGCGATTAACAACCTGCCGCCGGACGTTGACCTGGTGATCACGCACCGCGATCTGACCGAGCGCGCCATGCGTCAGGTGCCGCAGGCGCAGCACATTTCCCTGACCAACTTCCTCGACAGCGGCTTGTACACCAGCCTGACAGAACGTCTGGTTGCGGCCCAGCGCCATGAAGATAACGAAGTGAAGGTGCGCACCAGCCTGCAAGACAGCTTCGACGAGAGCAACGCGCATCTGTTCAAACTGGGCGCAGAAAACATCTTCCTTGGCCGCACGGCGACCAATAAAGAAGAGGCCATTCGCTTCGCCGGTGAGCAGCTGGTGAAAGGCGGCTACGTTCAGCCGGAATACGTTGAGGCGATGCTGGAGCGTGAAAAGCTGACCCCAACCTACCTGGGTGAATCCATCGCGGTTCCGCACGGTACGGTGGAAGCCAAAGACCGCGTGCTGAAAACCGGAGTGGTGTTCTGTCAGTATCCTGACGGCGTGCGCTTCGGTGAAGAAGAGGACGACATCGCCCGTCTGGTGATTGGTATCGCCGCTCGCAATAACGAGCATATCCAGGTGATTACCAGCCTGACCAACGCGCTGGATGACGAAACGGTTATTGAGCGTCTGGCCAATACCACCAGCGTTGAAGAAGTTCTGGCTCTGCTTAACAAGTAACAGCGCCTCTTCCCTCTCCCCCCCCGGGGAGAGGGCTAGGGTGAGGGGAAAACGTTCCTCACCCCAGCCCTCTCGGGTAAAAACATTGATGAAGGTTAACACTATGAAAGCATTACATTTTGGCGCAGGTAATATCGGTCGTGGCTTTATCGGTAAACTGCTGGCAGACGCGGGCATTACCCTGACATTCGCCGATGTGAATCAGGTGGTTCTGGATGCCCTGAATGCCCGTCATAGCTATCAGGTTCACGTGGTGGGTGAAAACGAACAGGTTGAAACGGTCTCTGGCGTCAACGCGGTAAGCAGCATTGGCGACGACGTGATTGACCTCATCGCAAGCGTTGATCTGGTCACCACAGCCGTGGGTCCGGTGGTGCTTGAGCGTATCGCCCCGGCGGTCGCGAAAGGCCTGGCGAAGCGTAAAGCACAAGGCGTTGAAACGCCGCTGAACATCATCGCTTGTGAAAATATGGTGCGCGGCACCACGCAGCTGAAAGGCCACGTTCTGGCCGCTGTGGCTGAGGAAGATAAAGCCTGGGTTGAAGCGCACGTTGGTTTTGTGGATTCCGCCGTTGACCGCATCGTTCCGCCATCAGAATCCGCCACCAACGACCCGCTGGAAGTAACCGTGGAAACCTTCAGCGAGTGGATCGTTGATAAAACCCAGTTTAAAGGCGCGCTGCCGACCATTCCGGGAATGGAATTAACCGATAATCTGATGGCATTTGTCGAACGTAAACTCTTCACGCTGAACACCGGGCATGCTATAACCGCGTACCTCGGGAAATTGGCCGGTCATCAGACGATTCGTGACGCGATCCTCGATGAGAACATCCGTGCGGTGGTCAAAGGGGCAATGGAAGAGAGCGGCGCGGTGCTGATCAAACGCTACGGTTTTGATGCTGATAAACACGCAGCATACATCCAGAAAATCCTCGGTCGTTTTGAAAACCCGTATCTGAAAGATGACGTTGAGCGCGTGGGTCGTCAACCGCTGCGTAAACTAAGCGCGGGTGACCGCCTGATTAAACCGCTGCTGGGCACGCTGGAATACGGTCTGCCGCACGCTAACCTGGTGAAGGGAATCGCTGCCGCAATGCACTACCGCAGCGAGCAGGACCCGCAGGCGATTGAGCTGGCTCAGCTGATTGATAACAAAGGCGCACAGGCTGCGCTGGCGCAGATTTCCGGTCTGGATGCCAACAGTGACGTGGTTGCGGAGGCGGTCAGCGCATACAACGCAACCAAATGATGCAGAGTCCGGCGCAGGTTAGCCTGCGCCCGAATAACAGATTGTCAGATATGCAGGCAATAATGGAACAAACCCAGGCCTTTGAAAATCGTGTGCTTGAGCGTCTGAATGCTGGCAAAACCGTACGAAGTTTCCTGATCGCCGCCGTCGAGCTGTTAACCGAGGCGGTGAACATTCTGGTGCTTCAGGTGTTTCGCAAAGACGACTACGCGGTAAAGTATGCTGTAGAACCGTTACTGGACGGAGACGGACCGCTGGGCGATTTATCGGTACGGCTGAAGCTGATCTACGGTCTTGGCGTGCTCAACCGTCAGGAGTATGAAGACGCCGAGCTGTTAATGGCGCTGCGCGAAGAGCTCAATCATGACGGCAATGAGTACACCTTCACCGATGATGAGATCCTGGGGCCCTTCGGCGAACTGCACTGCGTAGCCGCGCTCCCTCCCGCACCTCAGTTTGATGACAGCGACCCAGAGCTGTACATGATGCAAAAGCTGCGTTATCAACAAGTTGTCCGCTCCACCATGGTGCTTTCCCTGACTGAGCTGATTTCTAAAATCAGCTTAAAAAAAGCGTTTCAGAAGTAAGCCCGCACACATTGGTGTATCCTTCCCTGTAAATTCCCCGTTTTCAGAGTTATTTGTCATGAAAGAAGTCGAA
>NZ_JABMCU010000282.1:0-4075 GCF_013179605.1 Enterobacter sp. CM29
GCCACGACACCATACCCTATCCGTTATTTCCCCTGCATATGTCGGTACATTCCTGTTCACCGGGCCCCGGTTTCTCAATCAGGGATCGCCCGCTCCACCGTTTATAAAATCCTGAAAAACGAGGCTATCACAGGGCAAGGTCACTCGTTATTCTAAATTATCAAACCACATCGATAATTATTATATTTGTTTATGATTCATTGAGCTCAGATGTGAATTTATATTGACGGACGTAAACATTATTTTTTCACACATGGATGGTTAATATGAAAAGGGTTTTTATGACGGCTGCATTAACGGGTTTATTTGTCAGTAATAATCCGTATGCAGGAGAAAGCTATCTGGTCTATAACCCACATAATATTGCGGTATTTGAAGTGCGTTTCTTTAATGTTGGCGACGGCCCCTTTATGCCGGACTGGCCGAATGCGTCTGAGTCAACCTGGGATCTTGGCCAGCAACAAAAAGAAAAAATACTCGATGCTATGCGTTACTGGGCTGAGGTTATTACCCCCAGCCCGGGGCAACTGCCTGCCATTATCAATGTGGGGACGTTTAACGACGAGAATGCCGCAGGTTCCAGCGATTCAGTTACCGACGGCATTATAAGTCTGACGCAGTTGCAAGGCGCATTGAACGGCATTGATACCGGAGAGCTGACCTTTGGTTCCCACGCCCAGTTCATCATGGGCAAACTGGATTTTGATAACGTTCCCTATGTGCCCGCGCAATTGCCGCGCACTGGAAAGGCCGATCTGGTCAGCGTCGCTGTTCATGAGCTGGCACATGGACTGGGAATATCCAATATGGTTACCGATCTGCAAGGAAGTGGCACATTCACGCCCGCTTTCGATACCGTGCCTTTTGGCTCCTGGACCAGCCATCTGCGCGATGACCGTGGCAATCCTGCCCGGCCAGGGCAAGTAATATTGTGTAATGGATGCAATAACAGATGGGATCCACAAGGCTTTGATGTACGGCTTGATAAAGGCTATTTCACCGGCAGGCATGTGGATGAAGTCCTTGCAGGCGCCATGCCTGGCGTGCCGGTGAAAATGTTAGCAGACGACGGCTCGGTCGATGATAACTACATGAGCCATATCGAGCTGAAAAACAGCATGATGAGCCATCAGAACTACCGCAATTACACCACGTTTATGGAAGCGGAACTGGCGTTGCTGCAGGATATGGAATATCAGATTGACCGGCGTAACTTTTTCGGTTTTTCGCTGTATGGCAACGGGCAAACGCTCGTTAACCGCAATGGCTATTTTCAGCGTAATCAGCAGGCGGATGGCTATCTGGCTGGTCAATACAATACCGCTAATCTGGGAGTTGGCCTGCATGTGTATGGCAGTAATAACCATATCTTTCAACAAGCGGACCTGTTGACGTCAGGGGCTGGCGGCGCGGGCATCCGTATAGATGGGCAAAATAACACCCTGAGCATCGATCCCGGTGTACGGATATACGCCGATGGCGTTAATGGCCGTGGGGTGATGTTTGCCTACGGTAAACAGCACAGCCTTATTCAACGTGGCGACGTTCAGGCACTGGGAGCCAGTGGCGTCGGTATCAGTTTTGATTTTGGCAATAACCTCCTGGGTAACGAGGTGGACTATCGTGGATCCTGGCTTCATATCGTGGACGGCTATTACGATGCGTTATTACCCGAGTTGCAGGGAGCGCTGGTAGACAATGCCGACATCAGCGGACGGGTTGCCGGTAAAGGCGCGGCGATTTATATATCACCGAACGCGCTGGTCAGTAATATAAATATATTAACGGGTGCCCGGCTGGAGGGTGATATTTATTCGGACTACGCCCAGCGGGATGACTATGGCCAACAGCGGTTAACGCTGCTTACCTTCGGTCGGAAGGCAAATGCGTACGGGCAAGCGACGGAAGCTGCCGATGCTGATTTCAGCTTTACGTACCGCGGAAACATTGAAGGTATCAATAATCTGGCACTGGACGCGCACGGAGGGAAAACCTCGCTTAACGGCGATTTTCAGATTTACAGCATGACTATCGCGCCAGGTGCCAGCCTGTCCGGCAACGCCAGCTATACGCTTAATGAGGAAGGCCGCTTTGTAAATAACGGGATCCTTGCGCCGGGTAATTCACTTGGGCAAATCAATATATCCGGTGCTTATCAACAGGGGAATACCGGGCAGTTGTTGTTGGAAGTCGACGGGCGCGGCAGGCATGATACTCTGCGAGTGGACGGTCACGCACAATTTGACGGTCAACTGACGTTTGCGCCGCAGCCGGACTGGTACGCAACAAACTGGCGTCTGAATACGCAAGATTTGCTAAAAACGGACGCTTCCGACGGCAATTTCAGTGCGGTGAACAGCGTGCTCCGTTCACCCACGCTAACGCTGCAAACAACGCCACAGGGAAAGAATGGCTGGCAGCTCTCAATGCTGCGCGCTTCAAACGCATACAGCCGGTATGCGCAGGACACTAATGCGCGTCAGGTAGGGCAAGCGCTGGATAAAATTGTGGCGGAAGCTAAGTCGGATATACAACCGCTGTACCGTACTCTGGATTTCTCAGCCACTGATGGCGGGAATATCAGCAATGCCTTGCCGCAACTTTCTGCGGGCGCCTACAGCGCCATGTTCGCAAGTTCCCTGCAGCGTGAACAGCAGATAGCGCGGATCGTTGGCGGGCCAAATCCTGTGGTTATGCCGAAGCAACTGACGGAAGGCGAATGGCGCAGCTTTGCCATACCCTTTGGCGGCGGCTTCTGGCAACAGCGTCAGGGTGACAGTGTAGGGTACGACGCCAGCAGTTATGGCATTGTATTCGGTGCTGAAAAACAAAACGATGAGAATCACAACTGGATTTATGGCTTTCATGGTGCGGTCAGCGGTCAGTCGGTGACGGTGAAATCACCAGAAACCGCAACCGGGAAAACCACTGCTTTCGATCTGGGTGTTCATGCTCGTTACGGCGCTGAAAGGTCCGAAGGAATGTATTTATTCGGCACTGGCCGATTGGGTATTGAAGACAGCTGGCTGGACAGAAACATTAATGTAGAAACTTACGGAGCAAGCCACCATGCCACCTGGACCGGATTGTCAGGTTCTGTTACGGCCGGCGGAGGCTATCGATGGGCGCTGAATAATAATGTGAACGCCGGACCGGTAACGTCATTGAATTACACCACATTACATCGTCCCGGCGTGAAGGAAAGCGGCAATGAAGGCAGCCGACTGATGCTGGGTTCGCAGACCTTCGATTCTCTGAGATCACGTATCGGGGTGAATGGTAACTGGAATGTACCCCTCGCTTCAGGGGCATCGTTCGCAGCTGAGCTGCAGCTCACCTGGGATCATGAACTGCTTGATGGCAACGTAGTGCAACAAGCCTCTTTCGCCAACTATCGAAGCACAGGGTTTAGTTCCAGGAATCAGGTGACTGGTCGTGACACTCTGGGTGTTAAGGCAGGTATGAGCTATAAAATCAACGCTGATGTCGAATTGGGCATCGGGGTTGAAAGCGAAATGTTTCGTTCTGGCTATGACTCGATTGCAGGTAATCTTTCAGCCACATGGCGTTTCTGATGCCTGAGGACGAGAAAATAATAGGACTGGCCCTATCCCCGGCGTTGCCGGGGTATTCCTGAAGGCTTTTGATATCAAAAATGGCTTGTGTCGCCCTGGCCATGCTCACCTGAACCTCTAACCCGCTTAAGCTGGATCTCTTCACCACGTTGCCAGGCATCCGCTCCCTTAGCAACTGGGTGCGCCACAATATCCTTACGTTCTTCTTTGATGGCTTGCGTGCTCACGTCAAAGCGTCGATCTCTGTCCGCCAGAAGTTTAGGGTCTAACTGCCCTTCCCCGGTAAAGCCCATCATCAGTGCCGGAATGCCGAGCGGCAGCTTTTTATCGCGGTCGGTGTGCCAGGTATGCCAGGTCTTGCCGTAGGTATTCACAATTTTGCTCATCAATGCTTTGTCAGCCACTGCAGGTAAACCTGGAGCAATCAGGCTGCCGGATTTCACTTCATATTGATGGCTGTGCCACAATTTTTTTTCTTCCGGCGGCAGTGTGTTAAACAA
>NZ_JABMCU010000283.1:0-4060 GCF_013179605.1 Enterobacter sp. CM29
CAAAATTGATTTTATCTGCGGCGGATGCGCCTGCGGCGAAGGTTGCGAGTAATGCGGCCAGAACTAACTTTTTCATTGTAATGCTCCCGTCTGTCTTATTTATGCGCCGTGTCTGCGGCCTGGATATACAATGCCATCTACTGAATTTATATGCAATAAAAATGATTAAATATTGCCTTTGTTGCAAAAAAAAGCGGATAACCCATCAGGTTACCCGCTCAATGAATACCGTTTTATGCATTGGCGTGATTAATTCCTGCGCTCAAACGCCAGCGCCTTACGCTCGATAAGACGCATCATCAGCGTCAGCAGACCGTTGACCACCAGATAGACCAGACCCGCCGCACCGAACACCATCACGTCGTAGGTACGTCCGTACAGCAGCTGCCCGTGGCCCATCACTTCCATCAGGGTGATGGTGTAGGCCAGAGAGGTGCTTTTGAACACCAGAACGACTTCATTGGAATAGGAAGAGAGCGCACGCTTAAAGGCGTATGGCAGCAGGATCGCCAGCGTGTCCTTCTTGCTCATGCCCAGCGCACCGCAGGACTGCCACTGGCCTTCCGGGATCGCGCGGATCGCGCCGTAAAACAGCTGCGTGGTATAGGCCGCGCTGTTCAGTGAGAGAGCTATCAGGGCGCAGAGCCATGGCTCAGAGAGCAAATGCCAGATAACCGGATATTCCTGTAACGACGGGAACTGCCCTGGACCGTAGTAAATCAGGAAGATCTGCACCAGCAGCGGCGTACCGGTAAAGAGCGTAATGTAGCCACGGACAATCCACACCAGCACCGGCGTTTTCAGCGTCAGGACGATGGTGAAGAACAGCGCCAGGATCAGCGCTACGATGATAGACGCAACGGTCAGCGTCAGGCTGGTGTGCAGCCCTTTCATCAGTTCGGGTAAATAATCCAGCATCAGCCTGGTCTCCGTTCAAAACGCGTTGCGCGCAGATCAATACGCTTCAGAACGTACTGGCTCAGCAACGTGATCACCAGGTAGATAGCCGCCGCGACGATGTACCAGGTAAATGGCTCCTGCGTACGGGTGGCGATACTTTTGGTTTGCAGCATTAAATCGTTCACGCTGATCAGGCTCACCAGCGCGGTATCTTTCAGCAGTACCAGCCACTGGTTGCCCAGCCCTGGCAGGGCATGACGCCACATCTGCGGCATCACCAGGCGGAAGAAGATCGCCGCTTTCGACAGGCCCAGCGCCTGACCGGATTCCCACTGTCCCTGCGGTACCGCTTTCAGCGCGCCGCGCAGCGTTTGTGACGCATAGGCCGAATAGAGCAGGGAGAGCGCAATTACGCCGCACAGGAACGGGCTGACGTCGAAGTTCTCAATCTGCATTTGCACCGGGATCTGCGCAAAGCCGAGATTAATCGTAAAGCCGTCCGACAGCGTTAACAGCAGCTGTGAGGAGCCGAAATAGATAAACAGGACCACCAGAATTTCCGGCAGTCCACGCAGCACAGTTACCAGCGCTGAACCGAGCCATGCGACAGGGCGCCACTTAACGGACTCCCACACCGCAAAGAACATCGCCAGTACGAGGCCGATAATCAGTGCACAAACGGCAAGGCCGACGGTCATCCCGGCGGCGCTTGCTAAAGGAAAAATTTCATTCATCAGGAATTACTTCTGGAACCATTTTTTGTAGATGGTTTCGTAGGTGCCGTCTTTCTTCACTTTTTCCAGCGCAGCGTTGAATTTCTGCTGCAGCTCGGTGTTGCCCTGACGTACGGCAATACCCAGACCTGTACCGAAGTAGTCTTTATCTGTCACCTTGTCACCCACGGCGGCCAGCTTGTCGTTCGCTTTCAGCCATTCAGTCACGACAGCCGTGTCCCCGAACACCGCATCGATACGGCCGTTTTGCAGGTCCAGCTTCGCATTCTGGTAGCTGTCATACGGCACGGTGGTGATTTCCGGGTGCTTATCCATGATGAATTTCTGGTGCGTGGTGCCGTTCTGCACGCCGACTTTCTTGCCTTTCAGCAGGTCAACGGAGGCGTATTTACCTTTCTGACCAATGAACAGCGCCGAGTTGTCGTAGTAAGGGGTGGTGAACAGAACCTGCTTTTCACGCTCCGGAGTGATGTCCATACCGGCCATCACGGCGTCGATACGGCGGAACTTCAGGCTGGGGATCAGGCTGTCGAACGCCTGGTTGCTGAAGGTACAGGTCGCGTCGATCTCTTTACACAGGGCATTTGCCAGGTCCACGTCGAAGCCAACAATCTTGTTGTTCGCATCAATGGATTCAAACGGAGGGTAGGACGCTTCAGTGGCGAAACGGATGGTCTGGGCTGCGGTAGCGGAAAGGCTGACGCTAGCAAGCAGCGCGGCAATCAATACTTTTTTCATTATAATTTCCCTAACACATCAGTGTGATAAGTAGTTTTTGAAGGCATCGGTTTGCGGGTTGGTGAAGCAGCTCGCATCACCTTGCTCAACGATATACCCGTTTTCCATGTAGACCACGCGGCTGGCGGTTTTGCGCGCCACTTCCACCTCGTGGGTCACGATGACCTGGGTAATGTTGGTTTCCGCCAGTTCACGAATGATACTCACGATCTGGGCAGTAATTTCCGGGTCCAGCGCTGCGGTTGGTTCGTCGAACAGCAGCACCGCTGGCTCCATCATCAGCGCACGGGCGATCGCCACACGCTGTTGCTGACCACCAGAGAGATGCAGAGGATAACGGTCGCTGTACGGTTTCAGACGCAGACGTTCCAGCAGCTTTTCAGCTCGCGCCATCGCCTGGTCTTTGCTTAAGCCAAGCACGCGGCACGGGGCTTCAATCAGGTTTTGCACCACCGTCAGATGCGGCCAGAGATTATATTGCTGGAAAACCATGCCCACGTTTTGACGCAGTTCACGAATCGCTTTATCAGAAGGGGTTTTCGCGAAGTCAAAATGGTTACCGGCGATGGCCAGCGTTCCCGAACGGGGCATTTCAAGCAGATTTAAAACACGCAGAAGGGAGCTTTTTCCCGCGCCGCTTGGGCCGAGCAAAACCAGCGTTTCGCCCTCCGGGCAGCTCAGCGTAATGTCGAACAGCGCCTGGTGTGCGCCGTAGAAGCAGTTAATGCCGTTTAGTTTAATACTCATCGGGGCAGTCTTTACTCATCCAGGCAATCTATAGCAATTGAGGCCGCAGATAGTACCGTTGACAGAATAGTTATGCAATATTTCTGCGTTAAAAGTTAAATATAACCCGTGTTTCCTCTTAAACATAGCACAAAATAGCGACGGGAAAGGGGGGCGAGAATAAATGTCGGCATTCCGCATGAAATGCCGGACATTTTACGGGGTTAACGTTTATTTAACGTATGCGTTAGCGGTTCTCAATCGACTGGCGAAGGGTGCCCGCCGGAGCATGAACGCTGCCGCCAATGTAGCGCACATCATCTATTGCCCAGCACTGGCCTTCACGGATCATCAGCACCTCATCCTGCCAGGTTTGCGTCCCCTGGGTTAGCTTCACGCGCAGAGGAATATTCCGTGCGTCGGTATTCGGAATGGTGGACGCGCTGGCGACGTCGGCGCTGTCCGGCAGCGTGGCGCGGCTGGAGAACGGATCGGATGAAAGCAGCGCGTTTTGCTGCGGATCGCGCGAGGCGTCATTAAGCAGTTTCGCCAGATTATCGCTCAGGTACGGGCGCAGGGCGGTGAGGTCATTACCGCGATGCTGAATGCGATAATCATAGAACTGTTGCGCCACGGCGTCCGGGCCGCCCTCAATGCAGGGGCCGCTGCGGGAACCGATATCCTTAAAGGCTGGCGTGACCGGCGTAGTGCAGGCGCTGAGCACCAGCGCGCAGGGCACTAAAAGCGTTAAAGCAGAGTAGCGCATGTTGATTTCCTTATTTATTAACTATCCTTTCAATCATAGCGTAACGAACCGATAATGCAGTTGCTAACGCATTGAACGCTAAAGACGGAGAGGAAGTATGCAATTTTCAACAACACCAACCCTGGAAGGTCAACCCATTACCGAGTACTGCGGCGTGGTCACCGGTGAGGCGATTCTGGGTGCCAACATCTTCCGG
>NZ_JABMCU010000284.1:0-3831 GCF_013179605.1 Enterobacter sp. CM29
AAATCAAAATCTGGATCCTCGATGACGGTGGCCGCGCCGAGTTCCGCCAGTTCGCGGACGAAGTAGGGGTCGAGTACATCGCACGTACCACGCATGAACACGCTAAGGCCGGTAACATCAACAATGCGCTGAAATATGCCAAAGGGGAGTTCGTCTCTATTTTCGACTGTGACCACGTGCCAACGCGCTCGTTCCTGCAAATGACCATGGGCTGGTTCCTGAAGGAGAAAGAGCTGGCGATGATGCAGACGCCGCACCACTTCTTCTCACCGGACCCGTTTGAACGTAACCTCGGTCGTTTTCGTAAAACCCCGAACGAGGGCACACTGTTCTATGGTCTGGTGCAGGACGGGAACGACATGTGGGACGCAACATTCTTCTGCGGCTCCTGTGCGGTGATCCGCCGTAAACCGCTGGATGAAATTGGCGGGATCGCCGTCGAGACGGTCACGGAAGATGCGCACACTTCGCTGCGTCTGCACCGTCTTGGCTATACCTCCGCCTACATGCGCATTCCTCAGGCGGCGGGGCTGGCCACGGAATCCCTGTCGGCGCATATCGGCCAGCGTATTCGCTGGGCGCGCGGCATGGTGCAAATTTTCCGCCTCGATAACCCGCTGATGGGTAAAGGACTGAAACTGGCGCAACGGCTGTGCTACGTCAACGCCATGTTCCACTTCCTGTCGGGTATTCCACGGCTTATCTTCCTCACTGCGCCGCTGGCGTTCCTGCTTCTTCACGCTTACATCATCTATGCGCCTGCGCTGATGATTGCCCTGTTCGTTCTGCCGCACATGATCCACGCCAGCCTGACGAACTCGAAGATTCAGGGGAAATATCGCCATTCGTTCTGGAGTGAAATCTACGAAACGGTGCTGGCCTGGTATATCGCGCCGCCAACCATGGTGGCGCTGATTAACCCGCATAAAGGGAAATTCAACGTCACCGCGAAGGGCGGGCTGGTGGAAGAGGAGTATGTCGACTGGGTGATCTCCCGGCCCTATATCTTCCTGGTGCTGCTGAATATTGTGGGCGTGATTGTTGGGGTCTGGCGCTACTTCTACGGTCCGGAAAACGAAATTCTGACGGTCTTCGTGAGTATGGCGTGGGTGTTTTATAACCTGATTATCCTCGGTGGCGCGGTGGCGGTATCAGTGGAGAGTAAACAGGTTCGCCGCGCGCATCGCGTCGAAATCAGCATGCCAGCGGCCATTGCCCGCGACGATGGACATCTCTTCTCCTGTACCGTACATGACTTTTCGGATGGCGGTCTGGGTATCAAGATCAACGGTCAGGCGAAGGTGCTTGAGGGGCAGAAGGTCAACCTATTGCTTAAGCGCGGCCAGCAGGAGTATGTCTTCCCGACTCAGGTGGTGCGTGTGAGAGGAAATGAAGTGGGTCTGCAACTGATGCCGCTGACTAAAAAGCAACACATTGATTTTGTGCAGTGTACGTTTGCCCGCGCGGATACGTGGGCTCTCTGGCAGGACAGCTTCCCTGAGGATAAGCCTCTGGAGAGCCTGCTGGATATTCTTAAGCTGGGGTTCCGTGGCTATCGTCACCTTGCAGAATTTGCCCCGTCGTCGGTGAAATTAATTTTCCGGTCACTTACTTCACTGGTTTCCTGGGTCGTGTCGTTCATTCCGCGTCGACCTGAGCGAGATGAAGCGAAGCAGGCGGACCCGGTTATGGCTCAACAATGATGATAACGCGATGAAAACAAAACTTTCCTGGTTATGTGCAGTGGCAATGGGGATGAGTGCGCTCCCTGCAACAGTGGCTAACGCGGCGCCTGATAACGCAGCGACCACACCCGCGCCAACGGTGCCTGTCGTCGCGCAAGCGACCGATCAGGTAGTGACGGCGGCGCCGGGGCAGACGGAAAACGTCGTCCCGAATCAGCCGACGACGGGGAATACGCTGCCCGCCGACAACCCGGTGGTTGGGCAGGTTATGCCTGGCGTGCCGGGAGCCAGTGCACCGGTGGTTGCGGAAAATACGCCGTCGCGTGACGTTAAGCTGACGTTCGCCCAGATCGCGCCTCCTCCGGGCAGCATGGTTCTGCGCGGCATCAACCCAAATGGCGGTGTCGAATTCGGTATGCGTAGCGATGAAGTTGTGTCGAAAGCGATGCTCAACCTGGAATACACGCCATCGCCGTCGCTGCTGCCGGTGCAATCCCAGCTTAAGGTCTATCTGAATGATGAGCTGATGGACGTCCTGCCCGTCACCAAAGAGCAACTGGGTAAGAAAACCCTGGCTCAGGTGCCGATTAACCCGCTGTTTATCACCGACTTTAACCGCGTGCGTCTGGAATTTGTCGGCCATTACCGCGATGTCTGTGAAAACCCGGCCAGCAGCACCCTGTGGCTGGATGTTGGTCGTAACTCTTCGCTTCAGATGACCTATCAGCCGCTGGCGTTGAAAAACGATCTCTCCGCCTTCCCGGTGCCGTTCTTCGACCCGCGTGATAACCGTCCACTGAACCTGCCAATGGTGTTTGCGGGCTCTCCTGATGTGACCGAACAGCTGGCGGCCTCTATCGTGGCATCCTGGTTTGGTTCCCGCTCCGGCTGGCGTGGCCAGAGTTTCCCGGTTATGTACGACAAAATGCCGGGCAAAAACGCGATTGTGTTTGCCACCAACGCCAAACGCCCGGCATTCCTGCGGGACCATCCAGAGGTGAAAGCGCCCACCATCGAGATGATCAGCCATCCCGACAATCCGTACGTGAAGCTGCTGGTGATCTTCGGGCGTGATGATAAAGATCTGGTGCAGGCGGCAAAAGGCATTGCGCAGGGCAATATCCTGTTCCGCGGTAATAGCGTCGTGGTGGATGAGGTGAAACCGCTGCTGGCACGTAAGCCTTATGATGCGCCGAACTGGGTCCGCACCGACCGCGCGATTACCTTCGGCGAGCTGAAAACCTATGAAGAGCAATTGCAGTCAACCGGGCTTGAACCTTCTCCTGTCAGCCTGTCGCTGAACCTGCCGCCGGATCTCTATCTGCTGCGCACCAACGGTATTGATATCAACCTGAACTACCGTTACACCGCGCCGGTAACCAAAGACAGCTCGCGCATGGATATCAGCCTCAACAACCAGTTCCTGCAATCCTTCAGCCTGACCAGCAGCCAGGAGACAAACCGGTTGATGCTTCGTCTGCCTGTATTGCAGGGGCTGCTGGATGGCAAAACCGATGTGTCGATCCCGGCGCTGAAGCTCGGTGCGGTGAACCAGCTGCGGTTTAACTTCCAGTACATGAACCCGATGCCGGGTGGATCGGTGGAAAACTGTATTACCTTCCAGCCGGTGCAAAACCACGTGGTGATTGGTGATGATTCCACAATCGACTTCTCGAAGTATTACCACTTTATCGCGATGCCGGATCTGCGTGCGTTTGCTAACGCCAGTTTCCCGTTCAGCCGCATGGCTGATCTCTCTGAATCGATTGTCGTGATGCCAAAAGCGGCCAACGAAGGCCAGGTTGCCACGCTGCTGGACACCATGGGCACCGTCGGGGCGCAAACCGGCTTACCGGCTATCAACGTGACGGTGACGGATGACGGTAGCCAGATCCAGAACAAAGATGCCGATATCATGGTCATCGGCAACATTCCGGACAAGCTGAAAGACGAGAAGCGCGTCGATCTGCTGGTGCAGGCGGCTCAGTCATGGGTCAACACGCCGCTGCGTCAGACCGAGTTCCCAAGCATCATGCCGGACAGCGGCGATCGTCAGGCCAATATCAGGACGACCGTAAGCTCAACGGGTCCGATGGCTGCGATTGTCGGCTTCCAGTCTCCGTATAACGACCAGCGCAGCGTGATC
>NZ_JABMCU010000285.1:0-3827 GCF_013179605.1 Enterobacter sp. CM29
CCGCCGAGACCTTACAGCCTCCGTGATGGAGCGACGGATCGCCGCGCAGCCGCCAGCCGTGCAGGCTCAGCGTCGCGCCGAGGCTCTCTTCCACGCGCTGCAAATCATCAGGATGCACGCGCAGCTGCGGTTTGCCGCTGAACAGCGGCTCCTGCTGGAGCAGCCCCTGGATTTGCTTAATCAGCGCGGCGTTATCCACGACCGGCGTCTGGCCGATCACCTGACGGGCCGCCTCCAGCGCCATCTGCATCAGGCGCGAGGCAATCACGCTGTCCAGCGCATCCAGCGTGTGCTGAAACTCGCTCACCAGCTGCTGCATGCGGGCATGCAGCGGCGCCTGCTGCTGGCGCGCCTGCTCAATGCCCTGCTCTAAACCTTTCGCCAGCCCTTCCTGATAACCCTGTGCGTGCCCGGTCTGACGGCCTTCGTTCATCCCGGCGTTGAAGCCCTGCTCGTGCGCCTGCATTTGCATCTGGGCCAGCATCTGGGCGCGCTGTTCCTCTTCACTCAGCTCGGGCACGCCCGCCCCGGCGTCGCCCTCATCGGACGACACTATGGCAGGGGTGAACTCTGCGGTGGGAGGGGAGAGGTCGTCAGGCGTCCAGCGCTTCCACGACAGTTCATCAGACATAGGTGTCGTCTCCGCTGCCAATCACCATCTCGCCGGTTTCTGCCAGACGACGAACAATAAGCAGGATCGCTTTCTGTTCGTTCTCCACCTGAGACAAACGCACCGGGCCACGGTTGGCCAGGTCGTCGCGCAGGATATCGGCCGCACGCTGGGACATGTTGCGCAGGAACTTCTCGCGCAGCGGCTGCTCGGCGCCTTTGAGGGCGATAAGCAGGGACTCCGAATCCACTTCCTGAAGCAGGCGCTGAATGCTGCGATCGTCCACTTCGACCAGGTTTTCGAACAGGAACATCTCGTCGATAATTTTCTGCGCCAGTTCGCCGTCGAACTCGCGCACCGCCGTAATAACCGCCTCTTCCTGCTGCGTTTTCATCAGGTTGATGATTTCCGCTGCCGTTCTCACGCCGCCCATTTTGCTGCGCTTGAGGTTCTGGCCGTCGAGCAGGTTGTTCAGCACTTCGGTCAGCTCCGCCAACGCGGCTGGCTGGACGCCGCCGAAGGTGGCGATACGCAGCATCACGTCGTGGCGCAGGCGCTCGTCGAACAGCGCCAGAATATCGGCCGCCTGGCCCCGTTTGAGGTGGACCAGAATGGTGGCGATAATCTGCGGGTGCTCGTCGCGAATAAGATCGGCGGCGCTTTGCGGTTCCATAAAGTTGAGCGTTTCGATCCCGCTGGCGGTGTCGCGCGTTTCGAGAATATCTTCCAGCAGGCTGGCGGCGCGCTCTTCGCCCAGCGCCTTAACCAGCACGGAGCGCAGGTATTCGTTGGCGTTGACGTTGAGCGCAGCAAACTGCTCGGCTTCCTGCTCAAACTCCGCCAGCACTTCGGTCAGTTGCTTGTTGGAGATCTGGCGCACGTTGGCCATCGCCGCGCTGAGGATCTGCACTTCTCGCTGAGAGAGGTGTTTAAACACCTCCGCCGCGCGATCTTCGCCAATGGTCATCAGCAGGATGACGCTCTTATCGGTGCCTGTAAGCGTATTACTCATGTTCGTTACCCATCCAACCGCGGATGACCAGCGCGACGACGCGCGGATCGTTATCTGACATTTCGCGAATGCGCTGGCTCATCACCTCTGCGCCCATACGCTGGTTAGCACGGCGCTGCTGCATCTGTTCATCTTTGCTGAGACGAACTTCAACCGCTTCTTCCTCGTCCGGACGCGCGTTCTTCTGTTCCAGCGCAGCTTTTTCGGCTTCAGCGCGACGCTGAAGCTGAGGACGGACACCCTTACGCCACAGCAGCCACGCGACAATCAGCACCAGCAGCCAGCGGCCTGCGGACATCAGCTGATCGAAGAACGCCTGCTGTTGCCAGAACGGCAGTTCGCCACCGGTCTCATCCACCGGGTTGAACGGTGAGTTCACAACGTTGAGGGTATCGCCACGTTTTTCAGAGAAGCCCATCGCTTCGCGGGTCAAATCTTCGATCTGCTTCATCTGCTCCGCCGTGAGCGGCAGCGGTTTACCGTCCGGCAGCGTTTTGTAGTTCACCACCACGGCAACAGAGAGACGCTGAATATCGCCCGTGTTCAGTTTGGTATGGCGGATAGTCCGGTCGACTTCGTAGTTGGTCGTTTCGTTACGGCTGCTGTTACGCGGGCCGGCACTGTTCGCGGTCGAGGTCGTCTGCTGATTCGTTTGCTGACCGTTCTGCGGGTTGGCCGGCGGCGTGGAGATTGGCGCGGCGTTGGCAGGCGCAGGCTGGTTAGAGAGCGCACCCGGCACACCGCCAGGATACTGGCCACCGACCTGTTCCGTCTCATTGATCTGACGCGAGCGTAACACGGCGCGAGAAGCATCCCCGTTCGGGGCGTACTGCTCTTCGGTCTGTTCTTTATTCGAGAAATCAATCTGCGCGGTGACCTGCGCATGCACGTTGCTGTTGCCCACCACCGGGCCCAGAATCGCTTCGATGCGACGCTGGAGACGGCCTTCCACGTCGGCAGCGTATTTCAGCTGGGCGTCGTTGAGATCGCGCCCGGCGGTGTTGGACTGCGTCAGCAGGTGACCGCTCTGATCCACCAGCGTAACGTTACCCGGCGGCAGACCGGCTACCGCACTGGAGACCAGGTGCGTGACGGCGCTGATCTGCCCTTCATCCAGCGCACGACCGGGTTCGAGGTTAACCGTCACAGAGGCAGAAGGGGACTTTTGTTCGCGAACAAACAGGGACGGCTTTGGCATCGCCAGGTGCACGCGGGCACTTTTCACCGGGCCTAAGGTTTCAATCGTACGGGCCAGCTCACCTTCCAGCGCGCGCTGGTAGTTAACCTGCTCGCTGAACTGGCTGATGCCGAATTTTTCCTGATCCAGCAGTTCAAACCCAACCGCGCCGCCTTTCGGCAGCCCCTGCTGGGCGAGACGCAGGCGAAGCTCGTGCACTTTATCTGCCGGCACTTCAAGCGCACCGCCGTTATCGGCAAAGCGATACGGGATGTTCATCTGGGTCAACTGGGTGACGATGGCACCGCCATCCTGGTCGGAAAGGTTGCTGTAGAGCGTGCGGTAATCCGGGCTTTTTGCCCATAAGACCATCGCGACAACGATCGCAATGGCGGCAGCGCCTGCCACAATCAACGGGATCTTAGGGTTGGCGCGAAGGCGGTTCATCCACTCGAGTGATTTATTCTGCGGCGCTGTCGATGCTGCTGTCGCACTCATTGCGCACCTCTTAAATCCTGGTGGTTTACGTTATTCGTGTAGAGAAACAAAACTGACTCCCGGGTCGGCAAACACGACAAAAGTTCCATACTGATGGCCCTGCCATTATTTGATGATTCGGGATTTTCTATGCGTTAAATAACCTGGTTTTTTAACGCTATTTACCGCCATTATCTTATTGACAAGCTGTTAGTCTTGACCTCGTAAAAAACCATCCAGGGGAGAGTCATGGCTATACAGGGCATTGAAGGGGTACTCAGTCAGTTACAGGCAACGGCGATGACCGCCCGTAATCAGAGCGTGGCTGACCAGCCGCAGGGCATTAGCTTCGCCGGTCAACTGCATGCGGCGCTGGACCGGATCAGCGATAAGCAAAACGCGGCCCGTACCCAGGCTGAGAGATTTACCCTCGGTGAACCCGGCGTGGCGCTCAACGATGTGATGGCCGATCTGCAAAAAGCGTCGGTGTCATTGCAGATGGGGTTGCAGGTACGTAACAAGCTGGTGTCGGCGTATCAGGACGTGATGTC
>NZ_JABMCU010000286.1:0-3802 GCF_013179605.1 Enterobacter sp. CM29
ATTTCAGGCGCACCAGCGTGGCCGGAATCGAAACCAAGTCCTGCGTTATTCGCGTCATCTCGTCATTTTTTATCTTTTTCAGGGCGTCAAGATTCTGCTTTAAGATAAATTCATCGCTTTTCTTATCATCTAAAGTCAAATAAACGTTATTACCGCTATCATCATTCACGTTAATCATCCCCCAGGTTATAAAAAATGGGATTGTTTTTTTCACGCGTAATTAAGTTAAGCCAAATTTCATTGCCAGCTTCATTTATTTGCTGTGTTTTCTCGGCCATTATTTGACTTAGAGTCTGGGCATCTATTTCCCCTTCGGCCTGTAAATCATTTAGCAGATGAACTAAGGCTTCAATCTTGATGGCACGAAATAACCGTTCTTTTAAATGGCGATCGTGCTCTTCCAGCACCATATTACGGGATTTGCCGGTGCGTGAAACACCAATTAATATATCGGCTTCATAGTCGGAGAGTTTTCTTTTTCCTTGAGTGAAATTCGCCTCTTTATCTGCTTCCGTCGAAGGCTGTTCCACAGGCGTAATGTGGTACTTTGCCGGGACAAGATTGTCGGGCAGCATTTTAATTTCCTTTAATTTCAAAAGGGTGGGGTTGGAAAAAGGGTGAGATTCGTTGACAATATCATGAGGCAATTTTAAAATCAAAAAAAATGGAGCCTACCCATGAACAGCATTTTCTTCACGGTCGTAACGTTACTATTACTGACCGCTGGCGTGCTTTTATTGATGCAAGAGTTCAATAAAACGAAAGTGTCAAATGACGCCAGTGAACCACCGCAGCCTGAATTGATGTCCAAAGAGGAGGGGGAAGATCATTTCTCCGTCTTGATGAACGCCGTGACGCCAGTCTGGTACTGGCGGGTGAATCACGAATATATCGATTTTCTCCATGCGACAATTAAGCGAATGAAAATGGCCGAAATTAATGATACGCCCGGCCTGTTCGACGCGCAGCGCCGCTGTAGCGACCTTAATTCGGCGGTCTATAAATATTACGACAATATCAAAAAGCGCTGTCTGAATGGCGAGAAGGTGTCGTATTCCGATTTAGACGTATTAAATCTGCGCCAGTGTTTTCGCGAGTTTAGCCTGGAAGCCTACCCGGAACTGGTCGCACTGGTCTGGCCGGAGTATGCGCGTCCGGATGTGGATCCCAACGAGGTATAGTTGAGATATACTGAGCGCTGGTTTCGTTTGCAGACAGGATTTTATGGAACGCTTCTTTGAAAACGCAATGTATGCCTCTCGCTGGCTGCTCGCACCCGTCTATTTTGGTCTCTCTCTGGCGCTGGTCGCCCTGACGATCAAGTTCTTCCAGGAGATATTCCACGTCCTGCCAAACATTTTCTCCGTGGCAGAAGCCGATTTGATTCTGGTTCTGCTGTCGCTGGTGGATATGACGCTGGTAGGAGGATTACTGGTGATGGTGATGTTCTCCGGTTATGAGAATTTCGTCTCTCAGCTTGATATCGCCGAGCACAAAGAAAAGCTCAACTGGCTGGGGAAAATGGACGCCTCATCGCTGAAAAATAAAGTCGCGGCGTCGATTGTGGCGATTTCGTCTATTCACCTGTTACGTGTCTTTATGGATGCTAAAAACGTCCCGGATAATAAGCTGATGTGGTATGTGATTATCCACCTGACGTTTGTACTGTCGGCGTTTGTGATGGGATATCTGGATAAGATCAGTAAGAAATAAATTTACCAGGCCCCTCACCCTGCCCTCTCCCCAGAGGGGAGAGGGTGTTCAAGTTCCCTCTCCCCTCTGGGGAGAGGGTTAGGGTGAGGGGCGAAAGCATCGGACCGCACTATTTATTTATCCGACGACGCCTGCCACAAATTCAGCTCACCATCCGCCACGTGCTGGTCAATCCGCGTCAGTTCATCTTCGGTAAAGCACAGGTTATTCAGCGCCTGAACGTTCTCTTCCAGTTGCTCCGGGCGGCTCGCGCCAATCAGCACTGACGTTACACGTGTATCTTTCAACAGCCAGCTTAGCGCCATCTGCGCCATCGTCTGCCCGCGCGCATGCGCCATCTCGTTCAGCAGACGAAGGCTGCTCAGGTTGGCTTCCGTCAGCATTTTCTCCGTCAGGCCGCGCACTTTTTTCCCTTCGCGCTGCATACGTGAACCGTCCGGAATACCGTTCAGGTATTTCCCGGTCAGCAGGCCCTGCGCCAGCGGGGTAAAGGCGATACAGCCCGTTCCGTTTTTCTCCAGCGCGTCCAGCAGACCAGTCTTGTCGACCCAGCGGTTAAGCAGGTTGTAAGACGGCTGGTGGATCAAAAGCGGGATCTTCCACTCGCGCAGCAATTCGGCCATCGCCGTCGTGCGTTCCGTGGAGTAGGACGAAATGCCGACGTACAGCGCTTTTCCGCTCTGCACCGCGTGTGCCAACGCGGCGGCGGTCTCTTCCATCGGCGTGTTTTCGTCTACGCGGTGAGAATAGAAAATATCCACATACTCCACGCCCATGCGTTTAAGGCTCTGGTCGAGGCTAGCGAGCAGATACTTACGTGAACCACCCGAACCATACGGTCCTGGCCACATGTCGTAGCCCGCTTTGGTGGAGATGATCAGCTCGTCGCGATACCCGGCAAAATCTTCTCGCAGCAGGCGGCCAAAATTTTCTTCAGCGCTGCCTGGAGGGGGGCCGTAGTTGTTGGCAAGGTCAAAATGGGTAATGCCGAGATCGAAGGCCTTACGCAGCAGCGCGCGCTGGGAATCGAGCGCCTGAATGTGGCCAAAGCTGTGCCACAGACCCAGCGACAGCGCCGGTAAGCGCAGGCCGCTTTTGCCGCAGTATCGGTACTGCATGTTTTCGTATCGGCCGGTGTAAGGGTGCCAGGACATGATGTCTCCTTTCTTATCGGTGAATTTTCGAAACAGCGTTTTTATTCTAAGCTTATCAAATCATAAATCATGGAGATAAGCGATGACGCGCCTGACTGCCAAAGATTTTCCGCAAGAGCTGCTTGATTACTATGACTATTACGCCCACGGTAAAATCAGCAAACGCGAATTTCTGAATCTCGCGGCGCGCTATGCCGCAGGCGGCGTAACGGCGCTGATGCTGTTTAATATGCTTAAACCCAACTACGCCCTCGCGGAGCAGGTTAAATTCACCGATCCCGATATTCTTCCGGAATACATCACTTATCCCTCGCCCAATGGTCACGGCGAAGTGCGCGGTTACCTGGTGAAGCCGGCCAAAGCCACCGCGAAAACGCCCGCAGTAGTGGTCGTGCATGAGAACCGGGGGCTGAATCCGTATATTGAAGACGTGGCACGACGCGTGGCGAAAGCGGGGTATATCGCGCTGGCTCCCGACGGCCTGAGCTCGGTGGGGGGATACCCCGGCAACGACGACGAAGGAAAGGTTTTGCAGCAGAAGGTCGACCCGACAAGGCTGATGAACGACTTTTTTGCCGCCATAGAGTTTATGAAAAATCATCCGGAAGCCACCGGTAACGTGGGGATTACCGGTTTTTGCTACGGCGGCGGCGTATCGAATGCCGCCGCCGTAGCATATCCGGAACTCGACTGCGCGGTGCCCTTCTATGGTCGTCAGCCGCGGGTGGAGGATGTGCCAAAAATTAGCGCGCCGCTCCTGCTTCATTATGCCGAGCTGGACAAAAATATTAACGAGGGCTGGCCTGCCTATGAAGCCGCGCTGAAATCAAATAATAAGGTTTATGAAGCGTATATCTACCCCGGCGTAAACCATGGATTTCACAACGATTCTACCCCACGCTATGACCAGCCCGCAGCCGAGCTGGCCTGGTCGA
>NZ_JABMCU010000287.1:0-3698 GCF_013179605.1 Enterobacter sp. CM29
CGCGATAACGCAGCCCGAACTGGTGCAGGGGCTGGCGCTGCGCTACGGCATGCCGTTTACCGCCATTCCGCAGGCCGGGCACGCCAGCTATCTCGATAACGACGTGTTTTTCAACCAACAGCTTTTACGCATTAACGAAGAGGTGCGCGATGAATGCACAAATTGACGGGCGCGTAGCGGTAGTCACCGGCGGTTCTTCTGGCATTGGCTTTGAAACGCTGCGCCTGCTGCTGGGTGAAGGGGCGAAAGTCGCCTTCTGCGGCCGTGACCCGGATCGGCTCGCCAGCGCCCATGCGACGCTGCAAAACGAATTCCCCCACGGGGAGATTTTTTCTTACCGCTGCGACGTGCTGAACGCCGACGAGGTTCAGGCCTTTGCGGATGCGGTGCAGGCGCGCTTTGGCGCGGCTGATCTGCTGATCAACAACGCCGGGCAGGGCTACGTGGCGCACTTCCATGACACCCCGCGCGAGGCGTGGCTGCACGAGGCAGAGCTGAAGCTGTTTGGCGTCATCAATCCGGTGCAGGCGTTTCAGCCGCTGCTGGAGCAGTCAGACATTGCCTCTGTTACCTGCGTCAACTCCCTGCTGGCGCTACAGCCGGAGGAGCACATGATCGCTACCTCCGCTGCTCGTGCCGCGCTGCTGAACATGACGCTGACGCTCTCGAAAGAGCTGGTGGGTAAAGGCATTCGCGTCAATTCCATTTTGCTCGGCATGGTGGAGTCCGGCCAGTGGCAGCGCCGCTTTGAAAACCGGGCGGACAAAAGCCAGAGCTGGCAGGAGTGGACGGCGAATATCGCGCGCAAGCGCGGCATTCCAATGGCGCGCCTCGGCAAGCCGCAGGAGCCCGCGCAGGCGCTGCTGTTCCTCGCCTCGCCGCTGGCCTCGTTTACCACCGGCGCCGCGCTGGACGTTTCCGGCGGCTTCTGTCGCCATCTGTAAGGACGCATCATGAAAAAGGTAATGTTGATTGGTTTTGGTGCCATGGCGCAGGCGGTGATTGAGCGCCTGCCTGCCGGTGTGGCTATCGGCTGGATCGTGGCGCGCGCGTCTCACCATGCCGCCATTCACGACCAGTTTGGCGATGCGGTCGAGGCGCTGACGTCGCCAATGGCGTGCGCGCAAACGCCGGATCTGGTGCTGGAATGCGCCAGCCAGCAGGCGGTGGCCCAGTACGGGGAAGAGATCCTGCGTCGCGGCTGGCATCTGGCCGTCATTTCCACCGGCGCGCTGGCGGACAGCGCGCTGGAGCAGCGTCTGCTCGCCGCGGGCGGAAAACTGACTCTGCTTTCCGGTGCAGTGGCCGGTATCGACGGGCTGGCGGCAGCGAAAGAGGGTGGGCTTGAACGCGTCACCTATCAGTCGCGCAAAAGCCCGGCCAGCTGGCGCGGCAGCTATGCCGAGCAGCTTATCGATCTGAATTCAGTGGCTGAGGCAAAGGTCTTTTTTGAAGGCAGCGCTCGCGAGGCGGCGCGGCTGTTCCCGGCGAACGCCAACGTAGCGGCGACCGTGGCGCTCGGCGGCGTCGGGATGGATGACACCCGCGTGCAGCTGATGGTTGACCCGGCAACGAAACGTAACACCCACACGCTGCACGTCGAAGGGCTGTTTGGCGAATTCCATCTGGAGCTGAGCGGGCTGCCGCTGGCGTCTAACCCTAAAACCTCCACCCTGGCGGCACTGAGCGCGGTGCGCGCCTGCCGCGAACTGGCCCTGAGCTGAGGAGTGACGATGGACGATCTGAAGATTTTTATCGGCGGCCAGTGGCGACACGGCGGAGGTAACCCGATGCAGAGCCACTTCCCGGCAGACGGGTCGCTCAATGCGACGCTGAACGCCGCCAGTCTGGATGACCTGGAGGAGGCGGTAGACGCCGGAGAGCGCGCCTGGCGCGATCCCGCCTGGCGTAACAGCCTGCCGCACGTGCGGGCGAAGATCCTGCACAAGGTGGCGGATCTTATTGAATCCCGTGTGGATGAACTGGCGCAGATGCAGAGCCGGGATAACGGCAAGCCGCTGGCGGAAGCGTGCGGGCTGGTGATGAGCGCGGCGGGAACGGCGCGCTACTTTGCCGCCGCCTGCGAGCTGCTGGAAGGGGAACTTCCGACACCGCGCCAGCCGGATCTGCTGACGCTGAGCCGCTACGAGCCCCTTGGCGTGGTAGCGGCCATCACGCCGTGGAACTCGCCGATTGCCAGCGAAATGCAGAAGGTCGCACCGGCGATTGCCGCCGGGAACGCGGTGATCCTCAAGCCCGCCGAAGCCACGCCGCTGATGGCGCTGGAGCTGGCGCGGATTTTTGAACAGGCCGGGCTGCCCGCCGGGCTGCTGAGCGTGCTGCCGGGCAAAGGCTCGGTGATTGGTGATGCGCTGGCGCGTCATCCTCGCGTGCGCAAAATTTCCTTTACCGGCGGAACCACTACGGGCCGTCATCTGGCGCACGTGGCGGCGGAAAAACTGATCCCGGCCTCGCTGGAGTTGGGCGGCAAATCGCCGACTATCGTGCTGGAGGATGCCGATATCGAACAGGCGGCGCGCGGGATCTGCTACGGCATTTTCAGCTCGGCGGGGCAGGCGTGCATCGCCGGATCGCGGCTGTTTATCCACGAGAGTATTTATGCCCCGCTGATGGCGAGGCTGCTGGAATTAACTCGCGGGCTGCGCGTCGGGCATCCGTTTACCGACGGCGTCCATGTAGGACCGCTGATCGGCGAAAAACATCGCCAGAGCGTGATCGAGTACGTCGAACTGGCGAAGCGGGAAGGGGGCCGCGTGCTGTGCGGCGGCGAGATCCCCGCCGATCCCGCTCTGGCAAACGGCAGCTTCTTCCAGCCAACCATTATCGAAGGGCTACACAACAGCGCCCGCGCATGTCAGGAAGAGATCTTCGGCCCGGTGCTGGTGGCGATGCCGTTTGGCGATGAAGCGGCGCTTATTCGCGAGGCGAACGACTCGGTTTACGGCCTGGCGGCGGGGATCTGGACGCGCGATACCGGGCGCGCCCTGCGTCTCAGCGAGCAGCTGGAGGCAGGCACGGTGTGGATCAACACCTACAAAGTTTTTGCGATTTCGACCCCGTTCGGGGGCTTTAAAGAGAGCGGTCTGGGCCGCGAGAAGGGTATCCAGGGGCTGAAAGCCTGGATGCAACAAAAGAGCATTTATCTGGCGACGGGTAACAGCGTCAACCATTGGTGCGACTGAGAAAGGGTGAGCAATGAGCGAAATGATAACCGTCGGCGACGCCATCGCCAGAACGCTGGAGCAGTATCAGGTTGAGGCCATCTACGGCGTCATCTCCATTCACAACCTGCCGATAGCGGATGCGGTTGGGCAGCGGGGCAATATCCGCTTTGTGCCCGCGCGCGGTGAAGCCGGTTCCGTCACCATGGCCGATGCTCACGGGCGCTTTTCCGGCCTCGGCGTGGCGCTGACCAGCACCGGCGCGGGGGCCGGGAACGCGGTAGGCGCGCTGGTGGAAGCGATGAATGCCTGCACGCCGCTGCTGCATTTAACCGGGCAGGTAGAGAAAGCCTGGCTGGACGCCGACACCGGGTTTATCCATGAAACCCGCGATCAGCTGACCTTCCTGAAGGCCAGCTCAAAACGGGCGTACCGTATCAGCAATGCGAATCAGGCGATAGCCATTCTGCATAAAGCCATCCAGGACGCGCAGACCCCGCCGTGCGGACCGGTTTC
>NZ_JABMCU010000288.1:0-3660 GCF_013179605.1 Enterobacter sp. CM29
GTAGTCTCCTCTCTCTCGCTGCCAGAATAGCCACCTTGCTAAACACAGGGGGTGTCTGTGAGTTGCTGCAATCCTTTTAAGGGTGGTGAATATGATCACCATTCGTGACGTCGCCCGCCAGGCGGGTGTTTCTGTTGCTACTGTCTCCCGCGTGCTGAACAACAGTGCGCTGGTCAGCCCTGAAACGCGTGAAACCGTAATGAAAGCCGTGACCCAGCTGGGGTACCGGCCAAACGCCAATGCTCAGGCGCTGGCGACGCAGGTCAGCGATACCATTGGTGTCGTGGTGATGGACGTGTCGGACGCCTTCTTCGGCGCGCTGGTCAAAGCGGTGGACGTCGTTGCCCAGCAGCACCAGAAATATGTGCTGATTGGCAACAGCTATCACGAAGCTGAAAAAGAGCGTTATGCCATTGAGGTACTGATCCGCCAGCGCTGTAACGCCCTGATCGTGCACTCAAAAGCCCTGAGCGATGAAGAGCTGGCCGGGTTTATGGAGCAGATCCCCGGTATGGTGCTGATCAACCGTATCGTCCCCGGTTATGCGCACCGCTGTGTCGGTCTGGATAACATCAGCGGCGCGATGATGGCGACGCGGATGCTCATCAGCAACGGCCATCAGCGCATTGGTTATCTGGCTTCAAGCCACGGTATTGAAGACGACATGATGCGCCGCGAGGGCTGGCAAAACGCCCTGAAAGAGCAGGGCATTGCGCCGCTGGAAAGCTGGGTAGGTACCGGTTCGCCGGACATGCAGGGCGGTGAAGCAGCAATGGTGGAACTGCTGGGGCGTAATCTTCAGCTGACGGCCGTGTTTGCCTATAACGACAGTATGGCGGCAGGTGCGCTTACCGCGCTGAAAGATAATGGCATTGCGGTGCCGCAGCATTTATCGCTGATCGGTTTTGATGATATTCCGATTGCCCGTTACACCGATCCGCAGCTGACAACGGTGCGTTACCCCATTGCGTCGATGGCGAAACTGGCGACAGAGCTGGCGTTACAGGGGGCGGCAGGGCTGTTAGATCCTGACGCAACGCATTGTTTTATGCCGACTTTAGTACGCCGCCATTCGGTTGCTATCCGGCAAACTGTGGCTCCGATCACTAACTGATAACATCACGTGATGTAACCGTTTTCAATCTGTGAGTAAATTCACAGTATCTTAACAAGCCGCTGTCTATGATGTCAGCGTTTTAGGGGCTGAAACACAATGTAACGGTGATTATTCACTTTTACCGTTACCAGAATGCCTCAAACAACGAATAAAACGCATTTCTGGAGCGTTACCGAACACGGAAGCTGGACATTTTATAAGTGAACTTCGGCGATCAGTAACGTTTTATTAACATCTGCCCGCCGACCGTTTTTCACAAGAACTACCCTGCATAAAAAAAACCGGAGATACCATGAATAAGAAGGTGTTGACTCTGTCTGCTGTCATGGCAAGCATGCTTTTTGGCGCAGCAGCACACGCAGCGGATACCCGTATTGGCGTGACTATCTATAAATACGACGACAACTTCATGTCCGTTGTGCGTAAAGCAATTGAAAAAGATGCTAAATCAGCGCCAGACGTGCAGCTGCTGATGAATGACTCCCAGAATGACCAGTCTAAACAGAACGATCAGATTGACGTTCTTCTGGCAAAAGGCGTGAAAGCGCTGGCTATTAACCTGGTTGACCCGGCTGCGGCAGGTACGGTGATCGAGAAAGCACGCGGCCAGAACGTGCCGATTGTCTTCTTCAACAAAGAGCCTTCCCGTAAAGCGCTGGACAGCTACGATAAAGCGTATTACGTGGGTACTGACTCCAAAGAGTCCGGGATTATCCAGGGCGATCTGATTGCGAAACACTGGGCGGCGAACCCAAACTGGGATATGAACAAAGATGGTCAGATTCAGTTCGTTCTGCTGAAAGGCGAACCGGGCCATCCGGATGCTGAAGCACGTACCACCTACGTTATTAAAGAGCTGAACGACAAGGGCCTGAAAACCCAGCAGCTGGCGTTAGACACCGCAATGTGGGACACCGCTCAGGCGAAAGATAAGATGGATGCGTGGCTCTCTGGCCCGAACGCCAACAAAATTGAAGTGGTCATCGCCAACAACGATGCAATGGCAATGGGTGCAGTTGAAGCGCTGAAAGCACACAACAAATCCGCCATTCCTGTATTCGGTGTGGATGCCCTTCCAGAAGCGCTGGCGCTGGTGAAATCTGGCGCAATGGCCGGTACCGTGCTGAACGATGCTAACAACCAGGCGAAAGCCACCTTCGATCTGGCGAAAAACCTCGCTGATGGTAAAGGCGCTGCTGACGGCACCAGCTGGAAAATTGAAAACAAAATCGTTCGCGTTCCTTACGTGGGCGTAGACCAGTCCAACCTGGCTGAGTTTATCGGTAAATAAGTTATCTGAATTGTCTTCACTGGGCGCAATTCGTTGCGCCCTTTTATAACGCGATATGCGAGGCCAACAAGGTATAATTATGGTCAGCACAACTACTCAGTCGTCCGGTGAATACTTGTTGGAAATGACCGGTGTTAACAAGTCATTCCCCGGTGTTAAGGCGCTCGATAATGTTAATTTAAAAGTTCGTCCTCACTCTATTCATGCGTTAATGGGTGAAAACGGTGCGGGTAAATCAACATTATTAAAATGCCTTTTTGGGATCTATCAAAAAGATTCTGGCAGCATTCTTTTTCAGGGAAAAGAGATCGACTTCCATTCAGCGAAAGAAGCGCTGGAGAACGGTATCTCGATGGTACACCAGGAATTAAACCTGGTTCTGCAACGTTCAGTTATGGATAATATGTGGTTGGGCCGCTATCCAACCAAAGGTGTCTTTGTCGATCAGGATAAAATGTATCGCGACACCAAAGCCATTTTCGATGAGCTGGATATTGATATTGACCCGCGCGCACGCGTCGGGACATTATCCGTTTCCCAGATGCAGATGATCGAAATTGCCAAAGCGTTCTCCTATGATGCGAAAATCGTGATCATGGATGAACCGACATCGTCATTGACGGAAAAAGAGGTTAACCACCTTTTTACCATCATCCGTAAGCTGAAAGATCGCGGCTGCGGCATTGTCTATATCTCACATAAAATGGAAGAGATCTTCCAGCTGTGCGATGAAATTACCATCCTGCGCGATGGCCAGTGGATTGCCACCCAGCCGCTGGAAGGGCTGGACATGGACAAGATCATCGCCATGATGGTTGGCCGTTCATTGAACCAGCGCTTCCCGGATAAAGAAAACAAGCCGGGCGAAGTGATTCTGGAGGTGCGTAACCTGACCTCACTGCGTCAGCCGTCTATCCGCGATGTCTCTTTCGATTTGCACAAGGGCGAGATCCTTGGTATCGCAGGGCTGGTGGGCGCTAAGCGCACCGATATCGTGGAAACCCTGTTTGGTATCCGTGAGAAAGCCGAAGGCACCATTACCCTGCACGGTAAGAAAATCAACAACCATAATGCCAACGAAGCCATTAATAATGGCTTCGCGCTGGTGACGGAAGAGCGTCGTTCCACCGGTATTTACGCTTATCTTGATATTAACTTTAACTCGTTAATTTCTAATATTCGCAATTACAAAAACAAGGTCGGGTTGCTGGATAATTCCCGCATGAAGAGCGATACCCAATGGGTGATTGAC
>NZ_JABMCU010000289.1:0-3599 GCF_013179605.1 Enterobacter sp. CM29
TTGCCATCACCCAGTGGAGGAGGTCAACCTGCTGCAACAATGACCCCAAACATGGAGGTCCGACGCCTAACTCCAATTGAATGCGAGCGTCTTCAAGGCTTTCCTGACAATCACACCAAGATCAGCTGGCGCGGGAAGGATGCTGATGAATGCCCGGACGGGCCACGCTATAAAGCCATCGGCAATAGCATGGCGGTGCCGGTTATGCGCTGGATTGGTGAGCGCATCGCCGCAGCTCTGCCAGCCGAGAAGCTGAATGGTAATTATGGCGGTAGTAAAACACCGCTTGACCAGCGCGACCTCTGGCGCACACCACCAGCCCTTTTCGCTTCCCTTGATGCTGAGTTTTGCTTTCAACTGGATGCCGCCGCCGCACCGCATAACGCGCTGTGCCGGAAGTTCATCACCGCTGAGCAAAACACGCTGGAAACGCCCTGGGCTAATTACCTGAATGTGCCTGGCTACGTCTGGATGAATCCTCCTTACAGCGACATCACGCCGTTTGTGAAGAAGGCCGCCGCCGAGAGCAACAATCAGATCGGCACGGTCATGCTGGTTCCGGCAGACACTTCGGTTGGCTGGTTTAAGGAGGCTATCCAGACCGCCAGCGAGGTTCGCTTCATCACTGCCGGACGGCTGGCATTTATCAACCCGGTCACCGGTAAGCCAGTATCGGGAAATAACAAAGGTTCGATGCTTATCATCTGGCGACCGTACCCGCGAACACACTGCCACTTCGCAACTGTGGACCGGGACGAGCTGATGGCTTTCGGGACGAAACTTCTCGCCCGCCGGGAGGCCGCATGACGCCAGAAACAGACAACGCCATCCGCGCCGCATGCCGCCGCTGCACCGAGGAAATCCAGCAGGCCATGCGCAAGAAGCCAAAGCCTAACTGGAACGAAACGGTGCCTCCCATCATCAACAAGCATCACAAGAAAATAGAAGCTCTGGGAGTTAGCCTCCTGGAGTTCGTCGTATACACAGGGCGGCTTAATCGCCACTTCGGAGTTGATTCATGAGCAATTCGATAGCAGACGGAGCGAAATTAAATCCGGAAACATTCGCAGATTTCATTGAGCGCTTGAGGTATCACCATCGCGGCGATGGTGTTAATCGTCACGCCACCGCCGATCCGATTTTCATGGTTCAGAAGCAGGCAACCATTTATGGCCTGGCAGAAGAGTACGGCGAATCGAAGATAGTCCATTTCGAAGAATGCGAATGGGACAGCCCTCAAGAGTATTGGGACGATCTGGATGAACAACAGCAGGAAGAGTTAAACGCCTTCTGCATTGACCAGTGCGACACTGCATTTACCGATCTCGATGAAGATGCTCAGTGGGAAGTGCTGGCTGACCTTGACGGCCACACTGTCTGCGGTACACGTAAAGAGTGGCAGAACATCAACGCTCATTTTACCCGTGAAGCAGCGGAGGCTTTCATTCGCCGCAAACAGCATGATTATCCTCCTCTGCGGGTCTACGTCGAGAGCATGTACTTCGGCTGGGAGTATCAGGAAATCGTCCGCGCTCTATGCGATGGAAGGCTGGTGCTAGCCGAAAAAAATGGCGGTGAAGCATGAAGGCACTAATAACCAGGTCGCTAAAGCGGCCTTTTTTATTGCTGGCGTTCACCTTCAACCGAATTAACCGACAGTTCGCGGAGTGACTATGGAAGATTTTAAAGGCACTAAAGGTAATTGGTCATATAGCAAAGAGACCGGAACAATTCGCGGTGATGGTGGCCTTCTCGCTGAGTTACTGATTAATGGTTCCGAAGACGATAACGGCACGCTCATGGCCGCAGCGCCGGATTTACTGGAAGCGCTTCAATCCCTGTTCGACAACTATAAGCAGCTCGCTGATTCAGGTGATGCCGGTAACTGGCGACTCGAAGATGAACCTGCCGGAAAGAAGGCGCTGCATGCCATCAACAAAGCACTCGGTAAGGAGTGATTATGGCCGACATCATCGACACCGCAGCAGAGATTGAAGAGCTTCAGCGTAACGCTGCCCTTTCAGCTCACCGCCTCAACCGCAACGCTGTATCAGCTGAGCGTTGTGAAGAATGCGACGAACCAATTCCAGAGCCGCGGCGCGCTGCTGTTCCCGGCTGCCAGACATGCGCGGATTGCCAGGGTGTTATCGAACTGAGGAATAAGCAGAGGGGGATCCAGTGAAAGAGCGCGGAATGATTTTCAACGGCGAGATGGTGCGCGCCATCCTCGACGGCCGGAAGACGCAGACACGCAGGATCATGAAGGTACAGCCTGTCCTCAATGGTAGTTTTTATGAGGTATACGGTGCTGGATGGGTCCGGAGCATGAAATCTGTTCCTACAATTCCAGGACACAGCCTTGCCAGTAATTGTCCATTCGGTCTGGTTGGCGATCGCATCTGGGTACGGGAAACGTGGGGAGTAGTGAGTCATGAACTGGATGAGGACGGTCGCATTCAGCCATGGAACCCTGACCGTCCTGCCACAGCCATTCACGAAATGCCGTTTGGTAGTGGTTACTACACTGGTCACGCTATCTACGCAGCAGATGGGGATTTTACCTGGGGTGATGACGATGGCTATGAAGATGGCCGTTCGTGCTGGAAACCATCTATCCACATGCCTCGCGCAGCCTGTCGCATTCTGCTGGAAGTTACCGGCGTGCGGGTGGAGCGCTTGAATGGCATCAGTGAAGCGGATGCAGAAGCGGAAGGAATCGACATGGATGCACTTGCTGACTCACAGGACTGTTACGACTGCATTGCAGACCACAATATGACCGGAAGACCAACGGCAACAGGCGCATTTAAGTACCTGTGGGAATCAATCTACGGCGAGGAAAGTTGGAAGGCCAACCCATGGGTTTGGGTAATTGAATTTAAGGTGGTGCCCAATGTTCAGGATAATCCAGCCTAACACCTGGTACGCCGATCTACATGGCGCGCCCTGCAAAATCCTCCGCTCTACCCACGAAGTAATCCACTACATCCGCAACGGTCGCACCTGCATCGCCAGCATGGGCCGCTTTCAACACGAATTCGAGCCACTGACCAAAGCACAGGCTGAGCGGATCGACGAAGAAATCGAAACAGCAGAACACCTGAAGAAGCTGCGTGCCCAGCGTGCGGCATGAGGAGTAATTATGGCAACAATGAAACAACTCGTTGAGTCAGAAATAAGTGACTTCTTTGCTATTTTTGCCAGCCCCGGCGAGCCGGTGACTATTGAGGAGGCGCAGAAAACGCTTCTCTCACGAATTTCCCCTTTGCTCAGCACCGATATGTCATGGATCAAATGCGCCGAACGTCTTCCAGAAACACATGAACAGGTTTTGGTTAACGATCTCAATGGTGAGGGCGTGCTTATTGCCTGGCGGGCTGAATGGCAGAGCGTTTCCGGCCCCACAGGAAAGTGGCAGTGGATTTTCCAGATCGAAGGCATTGAGCATGAAGACGTTCGAATCGAAGAGTGGCTCCCATACCCAACCCCTGCTGCCTGACGCAACTGATAGCCAGTTATGAGCTGGCTATTGGGTGCGATAGCACTGCTCCGTTATCCCTTTTGCCCGGTACGCCGGGCCTCTTTTTGCCTGGAGACAC
>NZ_JABMCU010000029.1:0-29125 GCF_013179605.1 Enterobacter sp. CM29
ACGGTTACCGCCCAGGTGCAGGTTATAGCGACCCGGCGCTTTCCCTACCAGACCGAGTTCGGCCAGCATCGCGCGGCCGCAGCCGTTCGGACAGCCCGTCACGCGCATAACAATATGCTCGTCCGGAATACCGTGTTTTTCCAGAATCGCCTCCACTTTATCAGTGAAGGACGGCAGGAATCGCTCGGCTTCGGCCATCGCCAGCGGACAGGTCGGGAACGACACGCAGGCCATTGAGTTTTCACGCTGCGCGCTCACCGCATTCATCAACCCGTGCTCGCGGGCCAGCTCTTCAATTCTCGCCTTATCGCTTTCCGGCACGCTGGCGACGATCAGGTTCTGGTTGGCGGTAATACGGAACTCGCCTTTGTGGATCTTTGCGATTTCCAGCAGGCCGGTTTTCAGCGGACGGCCCGGATAATCAAGAATACGGCCGTTTTCGATAAACAGCGTCAGGTGCCAGTTATTGTCGATGCCTTTCACCCAGCCGATGCGATCGCCGCGACCGGTGAATTCGTAAGGGCGGATCGGCTCAAACTTGATGCCCGCGCGACGCTCCACTTCTTCTTTGAACGTCTCGACGCCTACGCGCTCAAGGGTATATTTGGTTTTCGCGTTTTTACGATCGGTACGGTTACCCCAGTCGCGCTGGGTCGTAACCACCGCCTCTGCCACGGCCAGCGTGTGCTCCAGCGGCAGGAAGCCGAACTCGCTCGCGGTGCGGGCGTAAGTTTTCTTGTTACCGTGCTCAATGGACAAACCGCCGCCCACCAGCAGGTTAAAGCCGACCAGCTTGCCGTTTTCGGCAATCGCCACGAAGTTCATGTCGTTGGCGTGCAGGTCGATATCGTTCTGCGGGGGGATCACCACCGTGGTTTTAAACTTACGCGGCAGATAGGTCTGGCCAAGGATCGGTTCTTCATCGGTGGTGGCGACTTTCTCCTGATCGAGCCAGATCTCCGCATAGGCGCGGGTACGTGGCAGCAGATGTTCGGAGATTTTTTTCGCCCACTCGTACGCTTCGGCGTGCAGCTCAGATTCGTACGGGTTCGAGGTGCAGAGCACGTTACGGTTCATGTCGTTGGCAGTCGCCAGCGCGTCCAGACCCACGGAGTGCAGCATCTGGTGCACCGGCTTGACGTTCTTCTTCAGAATGCCGTGGAACTGGAAGGTCTGACGGTTGGTCAGACGAATGCTGCCGTAGATTGTGTTTTCACCGGCAAACTTGTCGATCGCCTGCCACTGTTTCGTAGTGATTACCCCGCCCGGCAGACGACAGCGCAGCAGCATCGCGTGACGCGGCTCCAGCTTCTGTTCGGCACGCTCGGCGCGGATATCGCGGTCGTCCTGTTGGTACATACCGTGGAAACGGATCAGCAGGAAGTTGTCGCCTTTGAAACCGCCGGTCAGGCCGTCATTTAAATCTTCGGCAATGGTACCGCGCAGGTAGTTGCTCTCTACCTTCATGCGCTCGGCATCAGTCAGTTTGCCTTCGACCACCAGTGGGCCAGGATGTTTTTCGCTCATTAGTAGACATCTCGCTGATAACGGCGCTCTACGCGCAGCTCACTTAAAAATTCATCCGCCGTTTCGGCATCCATACCGCCGAATTCGGCAATCACTTCCAGCAGTGCCTGCTCAACGTCTTTCGCCATGCGATTGGCGTCGCCGCAGACATAAATGTGGGCGCCGTCATTGATCCAGCGCCACAGCTCTGCGCCCTGTTCGCGCAGTTTGTCTTGTACGTATACTTTTTCTTTCTGATCGCGGGACCAGGCCAGATCGATGCGGGTCAGCACGCCCTCTTTGACGTAGCGCTGCCACTCAACCTGGTAGAGGAAATCTTCAGTAAAGTGCGGGTTGCCGAAGAACAGCCAGTTTTTACCCGGCGCGTCGTCTGCCGCACGCTGCTGCATAAAGGCGCGGAATGGCGCAATACCGGTGCCCGGGCCAATCATAATCACCGGCGTTTCGGGGTTCGCCGGCAGGCGGAAGTTGTCGTTGTGCTCGATAAAGACGCGAACTTCGCCCTCTTCTTCCACGCGGTCTGCCAGGAAGCCTGACGCCCCGCCCGCCCGCGCGCGGCCTTCGATGTCGTAACGCACCACGCCAACGGTGATGTGGACTTCGTTTTCCACTTCCGCCTGCGAGGAGGCGATGGAGTACAGGCGCGGGGTCAGCGGACGCAGCAGGCCGACCAGCGCGTCAGCATCCAGCTGTGCCGGAGAGAAACGCACCATATCGACAATCGGCGTTGTCGCCGCATATTGCTGTAACTTCGCCTTATCCCCGACCAGCGGAAGGAGCGATTCGCTGCGGGTTAAGGTGGCGTAGTTTTCAACGATGTTGGCGGTGTTCACCGTCAGTTCGAAATGCCACTGGAGCGCCTCGGAGATCGAGAGCGTTTTGCCGTCCACGATAACCGGTTCATCGCCTTTCAGCCACAGCAGCTCGACCAGCTCTTTCACCAGCGCCGGATCGTTCTGATACCAGACGCCCAGCGCATCGCCAGGCTGGTAACGCAGGCCAGAGTCACCGAGATCGATTTCGATATGGCGCACGTCTTTTTCTGAATCACGGCCCGTGATTTTCTGGTTTACCGACAGGCTCGCCGTCAGTGGCGCCTCTTTCGTGTAAGGGCTGGTGTGGATTTCGTTAACGGTGCCGGCTGCGGTAACGGCGGCCTGCGCTGGCGTCTCTTTCGGGACGCGGGCCTTCAGCACCTCAACGATGCGCGCCCGCCATTCGGCGGCGGCAGCCTGGTATTCCACGTCAGCGTCTACGCGATCCAGCAGGCGCTCTGCGCCCAGCTCCGCCAGCTTGCTGTCGAAATCTTTACCGGACTGGCAGAAAAATTCATAGGACGTATCACCGAGGCCGAAGACGGCAAAGGCGGTGCCCTCGAGCTTTGGCGCTTTTTTCGAGAACAGGAACTTATGCAGCGCGACGGCTTCTTCAGCAGGCTCACCTTCCCCCTGCGTTGACGCCACCACCACCAGCAGTTTTTCTGACGCGATCTGTTTGAATTTATAATCCCCGGCGTTGACCAGGTTAACGTTCAGCTTCGCGGCGAGCAGGTCATCACGCAGCGCTTCGGCCACACGACGGGCATTACCCGTTTGCGAAGCGGAGATAAGCGTGATGGCAGGAATTTCAACGGCCGTTGGCGGTACGCCTGCCACAGCACCCGGCTGCTGGTTCAGCATTCCCCAGAAATAGCCGGAGACCCAGGCAAGCTGGGTGGGTGAAAAATCGGAAGTCGCGGCCTGGAGGCGCGCCAGTTGCTCCGGGTTAAGGGGAAGCAAATTTGAAGGTGGGGCCTGTGTTGTCATGCGTCGTTATGTTCCAGTAGCAAAGCGGACTTTAAGCGAATAAATCCAAACTGAAGATAAGGTTAACGGCGGGGATAATAACAATTAAAGAAGGGATGGAAATAATTAATAACCAAATGGACTAACCTGTTTTAGTTATCGTTCTTAACGATAAAAGCGATTAAATAACCATATGAAATAAAACAACAAAAATCGATAAACACTATGAATACGAGGCGGTGACCGTTCAGAGCCGTTTTAGTTAATGATAAAAATTGTGCTTTCCGGTACTATGCGGCGGTTTTTTCCGCATTCCTGAGAGCTATGATGTCCACCACACTGTTTAAAGATTTCACCTTCGAAGCCGCACACCACCTTCCACACGTTCCTGCCGGGCACAAATGTGGCCGCCTGCATGGACACTCGTTTATGGTGCGTCTTGAAATCACCGGTGAAGTCGATCCCCATACGGGCTGGATCATGGACTTTGCCGAACTGAAGGCCGCGTTTAAGCCGACCTACGATCGTCTCGATCACTACTATCTGAATGATATTCCGGGCCTTGAAAACCCGACCAGCGAAGTGCTGGCGAAATGGATTTGGGATCAGATGAAACCGCTTGTGCCGCTGCTAAGCGCGGTGATGATCAAAGAGACCTGCACGGCAGGCTGCGTCTACCGCGGGGAGTGAATCTCCTCCGTTTCGGCCTCAAGAGGCACGAGCGGCGTAAACTCATAGAGCACCAGCGCATTACTCTCCAGTGATTCTGTCAGTTGCCAGCCGTCATCAATGCGTTCATCGTACAGGGAAAGCGTTGGACGCGCTTTGTGCGCTATCCAGCGCCACATCTCTTCGTCAGGGCCGCTTTCGCTGCCTACCCCTTCAAGCAACGGATAGAGCGCGCCGTTATGCTGATCGAAAAGATGGCGTTTAATTCGCCAAATACCGCGCATTCCCTTCAGGTGTAAATGATACTGCTGGCGAAAACGCTGGATGAATGCTTCTTCACTGGAAAGGAGCGGATTAAAAACCACCACATTACGCAGCAGCAACTGGTAACCATTGTAATGGCGCGTGAGCAGAACACGCCCGTCGTTTACCAGCACCTCGCCCCGCAGGCGTTGCCAGAGCCAGAGTACCCAATAAACCGGCCGTGGGAGACCATGGTTGTACTGTAGCGCAAGGCTTGACGTATCGATGGTATTGTTCGCACGAGCTTCACCCTGAAGGCCCGAATTGAGCCAGAATCCCCCTAGCCAGACCTGCTCCGATAGCCCGAGCAGGCTCTGCATCAGCAGCGCCCCACGAAAAAACCAGCCGTTTGTCGCCCGCGTGTTCCCGGTGAGGGTATTCCAGGAGAGAAGCCAGACGGGAAGCGAACATTTGCGCAGACGAAGGGCGGCGATAATCTGGCGGATCTTCTGTACCGGATAATTTTCTGTAGAAGAGAGTTGGGCTGGCTCCCGCTGCGCAGGATCGAGAAGTTCATTGGCATCGGCTGAACAGGCAAGAAAATCGGCCTGCATCAGGATGGCTGAGCTGAACAGGGTATTGTCGCTCACGCCCGCGCTGTCGGGTGAAAATCGATGCCATAAACCAAACTTTGCCTGTGGCAGATAGTTGCGTATGACGTTTTGCTGTGCCAGCCAGACCTGCTCCCGGGTCTCCTCACTCGCCTGTGTTGACCAGTGCATGACAAAGTGCCAGCCCGCGGTGATCTCGGGCGAAAAATGATTGACCGACCGTTGTAAAAAACGGGCAAGTAGATCGCGACGGGTCGTTACGCCGGTGTGCAGCAGCACCGTCCATTGCTTTTTTGCCAGCCAGGTGAAGAGCTGATGCAGATTGTACCAGCAGGCGTAGCCCGCCATCTGGGGGTCATCCCACCCGGTGGCAAACAGACGGCTGCTGAGAAAAGGTTCGGCGATATCAATTCCCTCTATGGGAATGGCCTCATTTATCGCTTCAAGATTCTGACGAACGTCCTCACGCAGTAAATCGTCGAGCTCACGCAGGGTAATGACCACCCGCATACGACGCAGCGAGCTGGAGAGAGGATTAAGCTGCTCAAGATACAGTGTCTGCTCCTGCTGCGGGCGATCGATAAGCGGGGAGGCTCCCCAGCCGCGCGCCACCGGTTCATTGAGCAGGCTAAACAGCTTATCCATGGCCACCGGATAGCGCTGCTCACACCTGTCCGTACGAACACGTGTGGCCTCCGGGTGCTGGCGCCGGGCCTTACGAAACTCACCCGGGGACATATTGTGAACACGCCGAAACCGATCGGTCATCATACGCGTGCTGGCGAAACCCTGCTCAAGCGCAATCTGATGCAGCGGTCGGTTCGTCAGACGGAGCGCGTCAGCCGCCTTTTCCAGCCGCAGGGTAGTGATGTACTGCATGAAACTGATCCCCACTTCCTTTCTAAAGAGACGAGAGAGCCAGGCTTCAGAGACATATTCACTCGCGGCGATTTCCGCAAGCGTAATACGGCGAGAATAACTGGCATTGATCCGCTCTATCACCCGGGCAATGCGTTTGCTGTGCGCTGGGGAAAGTTCACGGGACAAAAACCGGGCGGGCTGCTGAAAGCGGCTGGTCAGCAACAGCAATATCTCGCTCAGCCAGCGGTACGCCTCCAGCCGGTAGCGGTGTGGGTCGTTGATGAGGGTGACCACAAGAAGCTGGCGCAGCAGATCGCGAAGCGCATCGCATTGGGGCCAGACGCCTCCGGCTTCTGCCGGTATAGCGTAATCATGGACAAAAAAATCATTGCAGAGCTGGACCACCCAGCGCCCGGAAAGGGACACGCGCAGGGTGATATTTGCCGTTTCGCTCGTGAACTGCCAGCGCCGATGACGGTTGATGATGGCAAGGGTATTGGCCTCCAGGATGTCACGTCCCACATCGGTATTCAGCTCAGCCCGCCCTTCCAGCACCCAGAGCAACGTTAGCGTATCGCCTTCATCCTCCACGCAGTGGCGAATGTCCTGGATCTCCACCCAAAATTCATCTCCCCGCTGATTCATCTTTCCCCTCATCAAAGACAAATAATGACCGGCTCTTTTTTGTCATAACGGAATTGTATGAAAAACAATCAAAACAAAACCGTCGCTTTACAACAAAAAAATGCATTTTCTGGCAGTGCGATCGTCATAGACTCGAAATTATCACCGTTTGGCATAAAAAGGATAACAAAAATGACACATCCAATTATCGAAGCTCTGCGCGGCAAAGAGGCCCAGTTCACTGAATTACGTCGCTATTTTCATCAGCATCCTGAAATTGGTTTTGAGGAGCACAATACGAGCGATCGCGTTGCGGCGTTGCTTGAGGAATGGGGATATGAGGTTCATCGCGGCCTGGCGAAAACCGGTGTGGTCGGCACACTGAAGGTGGGTAACGGGCCTAAACGCCTGGGTCTGCGCGCCGACATGGATGCGCTGCCTATGCAGGAAAACAGCGGCAAGGCCTGGAGCAGTACCGTTGAGGGTAAATTCCACGGCTGCGGTCATGACGGCCACACCACAACGCTCCTGTATGCAGCGGAGTACCTGGCACGCACCCGCAATTTTAACGGCACGCTGCACCTTATTTTTCAGCCCGCGGAAGAACTTCTGTATGGCGGACGCGTTATGGTAGAGGACGGTTTGTTTGACCTGTTCCCCTGCGACCACATTTTTGGTCTGCACAATATGCCGTCACAGCCCGTCGGAAAAATTGGTCTGCGCGATGGCGCCATGATGGCCTCTTCGGACACCCTTCATATTGAGGTTAACGGCGTGGGGGGTCACGGTGCGGTGCCAGAACATACCGTAGACGCCACCCTGGTTGCCTGTCATATCACTATCGCTTTGCAGTCCATTGTTTCGCGCAATATCACCCCTTTTCAGCCTGCCGTCGTTACCGTAGGCAGCATTCAGGCTGGACATGCCCCCAACATCATCAACGACAAAGTATTGATGAAACTTACCGTGCGCACGCTGGATGAAAGCGTGCGGCAAACCGTGCTACAGCGCATCCATGATATCGCCGTTGCGCAGGCGGAAAGTTTCAATGCCACGGCTACCATTCGACACATTAATGGCAGCCCGGTACTGAAAAACAATCCGCAAGCCAATGAGATGGTGCGCAACGTCGCCACCGATCTGTTCGGTCAGGATTCCGTCGCGGAGGTGAATGCGTTTATGGGCAGCGAGGACTTTGCGTTCATGCTCGAGAAAAATCCCAATGGCTGTTATTTCACCCTTGGCGCTGGCGATGAGCCTGACCGCTGCATGGTGCATAACCCGGGCTACGACTTTAACGACACTATTCTCCTCACCGGCGCGGCGCTGTGGGCCGCACTGACCGAACACTATCTGCGCTGATTCGCACCTTCCCGGGAGGGCTGCATTATGAGTACCGTTTCCCTGACAGACGCATCCGCCTACGCCGGTAACGATCGGCTGCTGGCGGGTATCGTCATGAGCGTTCTGACCTTCTGGCTGTTTGCCCAGTCGGTTATCAACGTGGTTCCGGCCATGCAGAATAGCCTCGACATTGCCCTCGAAACCCTTACGCTGGCCGTCAGCCTGAGCGCGTTGTTTAGCGGCTGTTTTGTCGTAGCCTGCGGTGGGTTTGCCGATAAGTTTGGGCGCATGCGCCTGACCATGACAGGCCTGATTTTGAGCATGATCGGAAGCGGTCTGCTGTTCATTTCATGGGAGCCCGTCCTGTTTCTGTTGGGAAGAGCGATACAGGGGCTATCCGCGGCCTGCATCATGCCCGCCACGCTGGCGCTGATTAAGACCTGGTATGAAGGGAAAGCACGCCAGCGCGCAATCAGCTTCTGGGTTATTGGTTCATGGGGCGGGAGTGGCCTGAGCTCGTTTGTGGGAGGCGCAATCGCCACCACGCTGGGCTGGCGCTGGATTTTTATTTTGTCGATAGTGGTGGCTCTGGTCGCGCTATTACTTATCCGCGCCACGCCGGAAAGCCGCAGCCCTGATGCGTGTCGACACAAGCTGGATATCAGCGGCCTGGTGAGTTTTGTCCTTATGCTGGTGCTGTTCAATATGTTTATCAGCAAAGGACACAGCTGGGGCTGGAGCAGCAGTTTATCGCTTCTTGTACTGTGTGGAGCCGTGATTGCACTGATGTGCTTTGTCGTTACCGGGCGGCGGAAGGGCGATGCGGCGCTGATCGATTTCGCCCTGTTTAAAAACCGTGCCTATAGCGCCTCGGTATTCTCAAATTTCCTGCTCAACGGCTGCATTGGCACCATGATGATCGCCAGCATCTGGTTGCAGCAAGGCCATCATCTGTCACCGCTACAGACCGGCATGATGACGCTGGGGTATCTGGTTACCGTACTGGCGATGATCCGGGTGGGTGAAAAACTGCTTCAGCGCTATGGCGCCAGGCTGCCGATGATGACCGGCCCGCTGCTGACCGCAACAGGTATTACGCTGATTTCATGCACCTTCTTAAGCAAAGAGGTCTACATTGTCACCGTCTTTCTGAGCAATATTTTATTCGGGCTGGGGCTCGGATGTTACGCCACGCCCTCAACGGACACAGCGGTAATGAATGCCCCTGAAAACAAAGTGGGGGTGGCTTCAGGGATCTATAAGATGGGCAGTTCCCTGGGCGGCGCAATGGGGATCGCGGTCACCGCATCGCTGTACGCCCTATGGCTGCCGATGGGAACGGCCAGTGCCGCGCAGTATGCCTTGCTGTTCAACAGTGCGATTTGCCTTGGGTCGGCAGTCGTGACCTGGGCTTTACTGCCAACAACAAAAGCCCCGCGTTAAGCGGGGCCACACAAGTATCAGGCAATGTTCAGATATTTGTGCGTCTGCATCGACAGGCGCCAGTTGCGGGCGATACAGGTTTCAATGCACAGCCGGGTTGCATCGTCTTTCTGGCTGATAGGCTGTAGCGCGATCACGCGCTGCTTTTCGTCCGTCAGCGTCGCCAGCAGTTCGTCCAGCGCTTCGATGTCACGCACGCGCCCCACCGGATGTTTGATCTCATCCGCACGCTCAAGCGCCTGCGACAACACGTCATAACCGCCACGCATATTCACTTTCGGTGAAACCGTTACCCACGTTGAATGGGAGCAGCGCACTTCATGGGTACCGCTGGTTTCGATCTGACAGCTATAGCCGTTCTTCTCGAGCAGTTCGGTGAGGGGCATCAGATCGTGAATGCAGGGTTCCCCGCCGGTGATCACCACATGCCGCGCCGTCCAGCCCTGACGACCAATAATGGCAAGCAGATCTTCCGCGCTGCCCGCGCCCCATTTATCGCTCTCTTTGGTTTTCGCCAGAATGCTGAACAGCGACACTTCCCGATCTGCGAGCTTATCCCACGTATGTTTGGTATCACACCAGGCGCAGCCAACCGGGCATCCCTGTAAACGAATAAAGATAGCGGGAACGCCGGTAAAGTAACCCTCGCCTTGCAGGGTCTGGAACATCTCGTTAATCGGGTACTGCATAGTCAACTCTGTTAAGGGAATAAACGATAAGTATCGCAGATCCCCGTCAGATGATCATGCTCCATCGGTGCTTTGCGCGCCAATTGCCGCCATAAACAGTTCCGTAATTTGCTGCGGTCGGGTGATCGCCCCGCCGACGACAACCGTATGCGCCCCCAACTCCAGACACCTGGCCGCGCGATCGGGGGTATCCACGTTACCTTCGGCAATCACGGGGATCGTGACGGCAGACAGCACCTCTTTCAAAAACGCGCAGTCATTTTCCGGTAGCGAATGGCCCGCGGTCTCTGCCGTATAACCGTAAAGGGTGGTTCCGACACAATCAAACCCCAGCGCCTGCGCGGTCACGGCCTCCTGCACGGTGGCAATATCCGCCATCAGCAGCAGCGAAGGGTAACGGGTGCGGATCTGCGCGATCAGCATGTCCAGCGATACGCCACCGGGCCGTTTCCGGGCGGTCGCATCCAGCGCAACGATGTCCGGGGCGACCGCCATCAGCTCATCCACTTCTTTGAGCGTCGCGGTGATAAACACCTCGCTATCCGGATAGTCCCGTTTGATGATGCCGATGACCGGCAGTGAGACCAGCCCTTTGATAGCCTTGATATCCACCACGCTATTGGCGCGGATCGCAGCGGCACCGCCCTGGGCTGCCGCCAGCGCCATTCGCGACATAATAAACGGGCTGTGCAGCGGTTCATTTTCCAGCGCCTGGCAGGAGACGACCAGTTTTCCTTTCAGGTTATCCAGTACAGTTTTCATTACGATAAGATCTCTTCCACTTCGTTTTTGATAATGGTGACGTGCGGGCCATAGATGACCTGGACACCGTTGCCGCGGACGATAACGCCGCGCGCGCCGGTCGCTTTCAGTGCTGCTTCATTGACTTTGCTACCGTCTTTCACCGTGACGCGAAGACGCGTGGCGCAGCAGTCAACGTCATCCAGATTGTCTCTTCCACCCAATCCGGCGATCACCGCCGCGGCACGCTCGCTTTGCGGCAGGGTAGCCTCGTCAGCCAACGCCTCCTTTTCACGGCCCGGCGTGGCAAAATCAAAACGTTTAATCAGATAGCGGAAAGTACAGTAGTAAAGGAAGAACCACGGTACGCCTACCAGCGGGACGAACATCCAGTTAGTTTTCGCTTCACCCTGCAAAATGCCGAACAGCACGAAATCAATAAACCCGCCGGAGAAAGTTTGCCCGATGGTGATATGCAGCATGTGCGCGAGCATAAACGCCAGCCCGTCAAACAGCGCATGAATGACGTACAGCACCGGCGCAATAAACAGGAATGAGAACTCGATGGGCTCGGTAATGCCCGTCAGGAAAGAGGTTAACGCCGCTGACAGCAGCAGCCCGGCTACGCGCTTCTTGTTCTCGGGTTTAGCCGTGTGGTACATCGCCAGGCAGGCGCCCAGCAGGCCAAACATCATCGTAATAAAGCGCCCGGACATGAAGCGCGACGTGCCCTCATAGAAGTGCTGGGTGTTCGGGTCCGCGAGCTGAGCAAAGAAGATCCGCTGCGTGCCCTCAACCAGGTGACCGTTAACAATTTCACTGCCGCCAAGCGCGGTGGTCCAGAACGGCAGATAAAAGATGTGGTGCAGGCCAAACGGGCCAAGCATGCGCAGGATGAAGCCGTACAGCAATGTTCCCAGATAGCCGGTGGCATCCACCAGACCGCCAAGGCCAAAGATCAGCTTCTGAAAATGCGGCCAGACCACGGTCATCAGCGCGCCGACGAGTATCGCCGCCAGTGAGCTGATAATGGGTACGAAGCGTGAGCCGCCAAAAAAGCCCAGGAATTGCGGAAGCGCGATTTTATTAAACCGATGATGCAGTGCGCAGGTCACAAGCCCAATAACGACCCCACCAAACACGCCCGTTTCCAGCGTCTGAATACCCAGCGTCATGCCCTGCCCTACGGCGCCCGGGTTCTCATGCGCCAGTTTTCCGGTCAGGATCAGCAGCGCATTGATAGTGGCATTCATCACCAGATAAGCGAGTAATGCCGCCAGCCCTGCCGTACCTTTATCATTTTTTGCCAGCCCAACGGCGACCCCAACAGCAAACAGTACCGACAGGTTTGCAAACACAATCGAGCCTGCACTGCTCATGATGGTAAATATGGCCTGTAGCCAGCCAACGTCTAAAAATGGATACGCGGTAAGCGTATTCGGATTCGATAGCGCCCCGCCGATCCCCAACAACAGACCTGCTGCGGGCAGTATGGCGATAGGTAACATAAAGGATTTGCCAAAGCGCTGCGCTTTTTCAAACCATCCGCCGGAAGACGCTCCGCTGAACATTTGCATCATTTTATTATCCCCCTGGTTGTTGATGAAAATTTTTACCACATATAATTTAATTGTGAAAATTACCACCAAAAACCAGGACGCCGATCATACTTTTTCGAAATGACTGGCATCTCTCCCCCGCTTTCCGCCACACTAGTTGGCAGAGAAACGCATTAAGGATCTAGCATGTCGGACCATGAAAACCTGCTGCTGAAGCTACGCCAGGAGGCTTCCGGGTACAGCCCAACGCAACAAAAACTGGGGGAGTTTGTTCTCAACGATCCTGCCAGGGTGCTCTACCTGACGATCACCGAGCTGGCGCGTGAAAGCGGCACCAGCGAGGCCAGCGTCACACGCCTTTGCCGCACGCTGGGCTGTAAGGGATATAACGAATTTAAAATGGCGCTTGCGCTGGATATTCAGCAGGGTTTGCCAGAGCGTCAGGCAGGAGATGCGATAGATAACGTGGTGGATGAGTCTGTCCAGGCGCTGCAAGATACCGCAAAACTCCTCGACCGGGCCCAGCTTGAACAGGCGACACTGGCCCTGCATCAGGCGCAATCAGTGCAAATTTACGGGGTGGCAGCCAGCGCGATTCTGGGGGAGTATTTGCATTACAAGCTGCTGCGACTCGGCAAACCTGCACAGCTGTTTAGCGATATGCATCGCGCCGCCATGAATGCGACGACGCTCTCGAAAGAGACGCTGGTGGTGGCCATCTCAAGTTCTGGCTCTACACGGGATCTGCTTCACGTGGTGAAACTCGCCCGCAAGCGTGGCGTTAAGGTACTGGCGCTCAGCAATACACCCCGCAGCCCGCTGGCCTCCCTGAGCGATTTACAGCTGGTTGCAGCCAAGCCCGAGGGACCGCTGAGCGCGGGTGCGCTCAATGCCAAGGTTGGCGTGATGCTGCTGGTTGAACTGCTTACCACTTCCCTTATTGCAGTAGACAGCCATTACGGTGACGTAAGCCAGCAAACGGCCAGCGCCACGCTGCCGCTTCTGCTATAGAAAACAAAAAACCCGCCGAAGCGGGTTTTTTCATAAGAACGAAAGTTCAGGCTTATGCCTGGCCTTTGATCTCTTTACGACCGTTGTAAGGTGCTTTTTCGCCCAGCGCTTCTTCGATACGAATCAGCTGGTTGTATTTAGCAACACGGTCAGAACGGCTCATAGAACCGGTTTTGATCTGGCCAGCAGCGGTACCCACAGCCAGGTCAGCGATGGTAGCGTCTTCAGTTTCGCCAGAACGGTGAGAGATAACAGCGGTGTAGCCAGCGTCTTTCGCCATTTTGATCGCAGCCAGCGTTTCGGTCAGAGAACCGATCTGGTTGAATTTGATCAGGATGGAGTTAACGATGCCTTTCTCGATGCCTTCTTTCAGGATCTTGGTGTTGGTTACGAACAGATCGTCACCAACCAGCTGGATTTTGTCGCCCAGTACTTTGGTCTGGTATGCGAAACCATCCCAGTCAGACTCGTCCAGACCGTCTTCGATAGAAACGATTGGGTACTGTTTGGTCAGGTCTTCCAGGAAATGGGTGAACTCTTCGGAGGTGAACGCTTTGTTGCCTTCGCCAGCCAGAACGTATTTACCGTCTTTGTAGAATTCAGATGCTGCACAGTCCATCGCCAGGGTGATGTCTTTGCCCAGCTCGTAGCCTGCTGCTTTAACCGCTTCAGCGATAACAGCCAGCGCTTCTGCGTTAGAACCCAGGTTTGGCGCGTAGCCACCTTCGTCACCAACAGCAGTGTTCATACCTTTAGCTTTCAGAACTTTAGCCAGGTTGTGGAACACTTCAGAACCCATACGCACCGCTTCTTTCAGGGATTTCGCGCCAACAGGCTGAATCATGAATTCCTGAATATCAACGTTGTTGTCTGCGTGCTCACCACCGTTGATGATGTTCATCATTGGTACAGGCATGGAGTATTTGCCTGGGGTGCCGTTCAGTTCAGCGATGTGCTCGAACAGTGGCATACCTTTAGCAGCAGCTGCTGCTTTGGCGTTCGCCAGGGAAACTGCCAGGATTGCGTTCGCACCGAAGTTAGATTTGTTTTCAGTACCGTCCAGATCGATCATGATCTTGTCGATGCCAGCCTGATCTTTGGCATCTTTGCCAACGATAGCCTGAGCAATAGGACCGTTAACAGCGCCAACCGCTTTCAGTACGCCTTTGCCCATGAAACGGGATTTGTCGCCATCACGCAGTTCCAGCGCTTCGCGGGAACCTGTAGATGCGCCTGATGGAGCAGCAGCCATACCGACGAAACCACCTTCCAGATGAACTTCGGCTTCAACGGTCGGGTTACCACGGGAGTCGATGATTTCACGACCGATGACTTTAACGATTTTGGACATTAGATTTTCCTCAGTACAAGTTAAACTAAAACTCCAGACAAACAACGCGTACCAGGGGTACGCGTTGCCGTTCTAACTTTTTTTACTTCGCCTGACGCTTCTGGTACTCGCTGGCGGCTTTCACGAAGCCTGCAAACAGCGGATGCCCGTCACGCGGCGTTGAAGTAAATTCCGGGTGGAATTGGCAGGCCACGAACCACGGATGGTTTGGCACTTCGATGATCTCGACTAACTGATCATCCCCGGAACGGCCCGCAACACGCAGACCTGCAGCTTCAATTTGTTTCAACAACATGTTGTTGACTTCATAGCGGTGACGATGGCGCTCGGTAATCACCGGCTCGCCGTACAGCTTGCGAACCACGCTATCGTCTGACAGCTGGCAGGCCTGTGCGCCAAGACGCATGGTGCCACCCAGATCGCTCTTCTCGGTACGGACTTCGACGTTACCGTCTTCGTCGCGCCATTCCGTAATCAGCGCCACGACAGGGTACTTACAGTCTGGCACAAATTCCGTAGAGTTCGCGTTTTCCATTCCCGCTACGTTGCGCGCAAATTCAATCAGCGCAACCTGCATACCCAGGCAGATGCCGAGGTATGGAATATTGTTTTCACGCGCATAGCGTGCAGTGGCGATCTTGCCTTCAACACCACGGTAGCCGAAGCCGCCAGGGATGAGAATCGCATCCAGATCTTTGAGAATTTCGACGCCGCGCGTTTCAACATCCTGCGAATCAATCAGCTTGATGTTGACGGAGACGCGATTCTTCAGACCACCGTGCTTCAGCGCCTCGATAACTGACTTATAGGCATCCGGCAGTTCAATATACTTGCCGACCATACCGATAGTCACTTCGCCGCCCGGATTGGCTTCTTCGTAAATCACCTGCTCCCATTCAGACAGGTTAGCTTCCGGACAGTTCAAGCTGAATCGTTTACAAATATAATCGTCCAGACCCTGTGATTTCAACAGGCCCGGGATTTTATAAATGGAATCGACGTCTTTCATTGAAATAACGGCTTTTTCAGGCACGTTACAGAACAATGCAATTTTCGCGCGTTCGTTCGCCGGAATCGCACGATCGGAACGGCAAACCAGGATATCAGGCTGAATACCGATGGAGAGCAGCTCTTTAACGGAGTGCTGAGTCGGTTTGGTTTTCACTTCACCTGCTGCCGCCATGTAAGGCACCAGCGTCAGGTGCATGAACAGCGCGTTCTCACGACCAATATCTACCGCCAGCTGACGAATCGCTTCGAGGAACGGCAGGGATTCGATATCCCCTACGGTACCGCCGATTTCAACCAGCACAACGTCATGCCCTTCGCCACCGGCAAGGACACGCTCTTTAATGGCGTTAGTGATGTGTGGGATGACCTGCACGGTCGCGCCCAGGTAGTCACCACGGCGCTCTTTACGCAGAACGTCAGAGTAGATACGGCCAGTCGTAAAGTTGTTACGACGGGTCATTTTGGTACGGATGAAACGCTCGTAGTGGCCAAGATCCAGATCGGTTTCAGCGCCGTCTTCAGTAACGAACACTTCCCCGTGTTGGGTTGGGCTCATGGTGCCTGGATCGACGTTGATGTACGGATCCAGTTTCATCATGGTCACATTGAGGCCACGGGCTTCAAGAATGGCTGCGAGGGAGGCTGCGGCAATGCCTTTACCCAGAGAGGATACGACCCCGCCGGTCACAAAAATATAGTTCGTTGTCATGCTGAACCTGAGAAGTTAGGGTGAAACGATGGAATAACCAGGACGGGAAAGTAGTATACCCGAACACGACGAGCGCCACAAACTTTCATTCTCCGTCTCCTTCCCAGGCCATGACAAACATAAGGAGTGAGAAAATAGCCCCTTTTGGGTAAATGTTTTTGACGCAAATCAAGCGCTTGTCATTTAAAAAATCACACAAATTGCGCTTGATCGCAAAATTTCGTTAGAGATCATGTTCCTGGCGTTTTACTTCCTGCCAGACTTCTTCCATCGCCTCGAGGTCAATGCCGCTCATTTCCAGGCCGCGCGAGGCCACAATCCGCTCAACTTCGCGGAAGCGACGTTCGAATTTAATGTTCGCTTTTTGCAGGGCGGTTTCCGCTTTTACACCGAGGTGGCGAGAAAGGTTGACGGTCGCGAACAGCAGATCGCCCATCTCCTCTTCCAGCTTTGCTTCATCCACAACGGCCTGCTGCGCTTCATGCATCACTTCGTCGATCTCTTCGTGCACTTTTTCCAGCACCGGGCCGAGAGAGGTCCAGTCAAACCCTACCGCCGAGCAGCGCTTTTGAATTTTGTGCGCGCGCATCAGCGCAGGAAGGTTCAGGGGAATGTCGTCCAGCGCCGAGTGCTGGGATTTTTCAGCGCGTTCGGCGCTTTTAATCTGCTCCCAGCGCGCCAGCACTTCCGCACTGTTGCCTGCGGAGGCATCGCCAAAGATATGCGGATGACGGCGCTCCAGCTTGTCGCTGATAGCGGCGCAGATGTCGTCAAAGTTAAAGCGCCCCTCTTCCTGCGCCATCTGTGCGTAGAACACTACCTGGAACAGCAGGTCGCCCAGCTCACCGCGCAGGTCGTCGAAATCTTCGCGCGAAATCGCGTCCAGCACTTCGTAGGTCTCTTCCAGCGTGTAAGGCGCAATGGTGGCGAAAGTCTGCTCTTTATCCCACGGGCAGCCGTTTTCCGGGTCGCGCAGGCGTTTCATGATGCCAAGCAGGCGGTCGATTTGAGTCATAGTTCTGTCCTGATGTCAAAATGCCGGGTGGCGGCGTTGCCTTACCCGGCCTACAGAAGAGGATGTTTAGCCGCCGTGCAGACGACGCGCGTCAATCACATCCGGCACCTGGTTCAGTTTACCGAGCACCCGGCCCAGCACCTGCAGGTTATAGATTTCGATGGTCATATCGATGGTGGCAAGCTGCTCGCGGGTATCGCTGCGGCTGGCAACGCCCAGCACGTTGACCTTCTCGTTGGCGAGAATCGTGGTGATGTCGCGCAGCAGGCCACTGCGGTCGTTGGCAGTGACGCGCACCACCAGCGAGTAGCCAGCGGAGTAGCTTTCACCCCAGACGGCTTCCACGATACGTTCCGGCGCATGCGATTGCAGCTCAGCAAGCTGATCACAGTCGGAGCGGTGAATTGAGATCCCGCGCCCCTGGGTGATAAAGCCGACAATATCGTCACCCGGTATCGGCTGGCAGCAGCGGGCAATATGGTGCATGAGGTTACCCACCCCTTCAACCACCACGCGGCCATTGTCCTTGCTGCGCTGCTGCGGAGCGTAGGTTTTCTGCTGGAGCTGTTTCAGCGCTGCCGCATCCTGCTCTGCCGCGCTTGGCTTGTTGAACTGCGCTTGCAGGAAGTTCACCATCTGGTTCAGGCGGATATCGCCGCCGCCAATCGCCGCTAACAGTTCGTCGAGCTCGTTGAAGTTGTAGCGCGGCAGCAGGAACTTCTCCGCCTCTTTCAGGTTTATCCCGATATGCTCCAGCTCGTCGTCAAGGATCTGACGACCGGCAAGGATATTCTTGTCACGATCCTGCTTGCGGAACCAGGCGTGAATTTTAGAGCGCCCGCGGCTGGTGGTCACGTAACCGAGGTTTGGATTCAGCCAGTCGCGGCTTGGGTTTGGCTGCTTCTGGGTGATGATTTCAATCTGGTCACCCATCTGTAGCTGGTAGGTAAACGGTACGATACGTCCGCCGATCTTCGCCCCGATGCAACGGTGCCCCACGTCGCTATGAATGTGGTAGGCGAAATCGAGCGGCGTAGAGCCTGCCGGCAGATCAACCACATCCCCTTTCGGGGTAAAGACGTAGACGCGATCGTCGAAGACCTGACTGCGCACTTCGTCGAGCATTTCGCCGGAGTCGGCCATCTCTTCCTGCCACGCAATCAGCTTACGCAGCCAGGCGATACGGTCCTCGTGTCCGGAGCGCGCGCCGCCGGAAGTGCCTTCTTTGTACTTCCAGTGCGCGGCGACGCCCAGCTCGGCGTCTTCGTGCATCTGTTTAGTACGGATCTGAATTTCCACAGTTTTGCCGCCGGGGCCGAGCACCACGGTGTGGATGGACTGATAGCCATTCGGTTTGGGGTTCGCGACGTAGTCATCGAACTCATCCGGCAAATGGCGGAAGTGAGTATGTACTATCCCCAGCGCGGCGTAGCAGTCCTGGAGACGCTCCGCCACGATACGCACGGCGCGCACGTCAAACAGCTCGTCAAAGGCGAGGTGTTTCTTCTGCATTTTGCGCCAGATGCTGTAGATGTGCTTCGGACGCCCGTAGACCTCGGCGCGCACATTCTCCTCTTTCATCGACTGGCGCAGCCCGCTGACAAATTCCTCGATATAGTGCTCGCGGTCGATGCGGCGTTCGTGCAGCAATTTTGCAATGCGTTTGTATTCCGCCGGATGCAGATAGCGGAAGCAGTAATCTTCCAGCTCCCACTTCAGTTGCCCGATACCCAGACGGTTCGCCAGCGGCGCATAGATATTCGTACACTCTTTGGCGGCCAGGACGCGCTCGTCTTCCGGCGCATCCTTCACTTCGCGCAGATGGGCAACCCGTTCGGCCAGCTTGATCACCACGCAGCGAAAATCATCCACCATCGCCAGCAGCATGCGGCGGACGTTATCCACCTGCTCGGAAGAGACAGAATCCGTTTGCGCGGCTTTCAGTTGACGGATGGCGGCCATATCACGCACGCCGTGGATGAGCGCCACGACGGACTGGCCGACGCTTTCACGCAGCACGTCTTCCGTCACCACGTTAGCATCTGCCAGTGGGAACAGCAGTGCGGCCTGTAGCGTTTCGATATCCATGTTAAGCATGGAGAGAATTTCAACCATCTCCACGCCGCGCCACAACAGCAGTTCAGCGTCCGGATGCCCCTGCGTTGTGCGTAAACAATAGGCCCAGGTTTCGGTTAAGCGTTCACACGACTGCTGGCTGGAAATCCCCAGACTTGCGATCCATTTTTGAGGGTCAAACTCACCAGCTTTATTTAAATGTGCACTTCTTACCGCAACCATCGTCCTCTCCTTTAGGGACAAGGGCCTGTCGAAGTCGACAAGCCAAACTCATTAGATGTGCTCGAACAACACCATTGATTCCAGATGTCCAGTGTGCGGGAACATGTCCAGCATTGCCAGACGCCGAATCTGGTAACCCCCGCTCAATAATGCTTCGCTGTCACGGGCCAGCGTCGCCGGGTTACAGGAAACATAGACCACGCGTTCAGGCGCGAGTTTAATTATATGCTGCATCACGCCCGGCGCACCTGCGCGCGCCGGATCGAGCAGGATCTTATCAAAGCCCTGCTTAGCCCACGGTTGCTGAGTAACATCATCCTCAAGATTTTGATGAAAGAATGTCACATTTTGCAAGCCGTTCTGTTGGGCGTTCTCCTGGCCTTTCGCCACCAGCGCCTCAACGCCTTCCACCCCGACCACGCTTGCGGCTTTGCGGGCCAGCGGCAGGGTAAAGTTACCCATACCGCAGAACAGATCGAGCACCCGATCGGTGGGCTGGACGTCAAGCCACGCCAGCGCGTTCGCCACCATCTGCTGGTTCACGCCGTCATTGACCTGGATAAAATCCCGCGGGCTGAACGTTAAGCGTAGCCCGTCTGACGCATACCAGGGCGCGTCTCCGCTAACCTGCTCAAGTATCTCGCTTTGCGGCGCGAGGAAAAGCGCAAGCTCATGAGAATGCGAAAAGCGTTCCAGTTTTTCGCGATCTGCCCTGGACAGCGGTGCGGTGTGGCGCAGCACCATCAGCGGGCCGCCGTTGGCCAGCACCAGTTCGACATGGCCCAGCGAACGCACACCATCCAGCGATGCAAGACAGTGGTGCACGGCCGGGAGCAGTGCCTCAAGTTGGGGCACCAAAACAGGGCATTGCGTGATGGAGACGATATCGCTGGAGCTGGCTTTGCGAAAACCCATCTCCAGCCTTTCAGTTTTTGGCTGGTAGCTTAGACTCAGGCGAGCGCGGCGACGGTAGCCCCACGGCTGGTCAGCAACAATGTCACTGACGTCATGTTTTAGCAGGCGGGCCAGCGCGTTGCTTTTACTTTTTTGCTGTAATTCTGTGCTGGCATGCTGTTGCTGACAGCCTCCGCAAACGCCAAAATGGGGGCAGCGAGGCGTCACGCGCTCCGGGCTATCATTAAGACGGCGCTTGACCTGGCCGCGCGCATACTGGCGTTTGTCTTCCGTCAGCGTAATATCTGCGCGTTCTCCTGGCAGCAAACCTGTGATAAACAGTGTCTTACCCTTGTGACGCGCTACCCCCTGTCCAAAAGGATCGAGGTCAGAGGCTTCAACAGTTATGATCTGACGCGTCGTCACGCGTCGTTTTGCAGAGTAGAATTGCGCCATCGCCGAGATTGTTCTCAAATAAACATAATTAGCCTGATTGTCCCATAACGGAACTCCATGACCAACTACAGCCTGCGCGCGCGCATGATGATTTTGATCCTCGCTCCTACCGTTCTCATCGGTTTGCTGCTGAGCATTTTCTTTGTGGTGCATCGCTATAACGATTTGCAGAGACAGCTTGAAGATGCCGGGGCCAGCATTATCGAACCGCTGGCCGTCTCCAGCGAGTACGGTATGAACCTGCAAAACCGTGAATCCATTGGTCAGTTAATCAGCGTGCTGCACCGCCGTCATTCAGAGATTGTGCGCGCCATTTCCGTTTACGATGAGCATAACCGTCTTTTCGTCACCTCGAATTTCCATCTGGATCCCACGTCGCTGAAAATCCCGGAAGGTACCCCTTTCCCGCGTCATCTCACGGTCCTGCGGCGCGGCGATATCATGATCCTGCGCACGCCGATTATCTCAGAAAGCTATTCACCCGACGAATCCGCCCAGTCCGATGCGAAGTCCAGCAATAATATGCTGGGATATGTGGCGCTGGAGCTGGATCTCAAGTCGGTGCGGCTCCAGCAGTACAAAGAAATATTCATCTCCGGCGTGATGATGCTGTTCTGTATCGGCATCGCGTTGATCTTCGGCTGGCGGCTGATGCGCGACGTCACGGGGCCTATCCGTAACATGGTGAATACCGTTGACCGGATCCGCCGGGGTCAGCTGGACAGCCGCGTGGAAGGCTTCATGCTCGGCGAGCTGGATATGCTGAAAAACGGCATCAACTCAATGGCGATGTCGCTGGCGGCTTATCACGAAGAGATGCAGCACAACGTTGACCAGGCCACCTCTGACCTGCGCGAAACGCTGGAGCAGATGGAGATCCAGAACGTGGAGCTGGATCTGGCGAAAAAACGCGCTCAGGAGGCGGCCCGTATTAAGTCTGAGTTCCTGGCAAACATGTCGCATGAGCTGCGCACGCCGCTGAACGGGGTGATTGGCTTCACCCGTCTGACGCTTAAAAGCGAGCTCAACCCGACCCAGCGTGACCACCTGCATACCATTGAACGCTCAGCCAACAACCTGCTGACCATTATTAACGACGTACTGGACTTCTCGAAGCTGGAAGCGGGCAAGTTGATTCTGGAGAGTATCCCCTTCCCGCTGCGCAGCACACTGGATGACGTGGTCACGCTTCTCGCCCACTCCTCGCATGATAAGGGGCTGGAACTGACGCTCAATATCAAAAATGACGTACCGGATAACGTCATTGGCGACCCGCTGCGCCTGCAACAGGTCATCACCAATCTGGTGGGCAACGCGATTAAGTTCACCGAGAGCGGCAACATCGACATTCTGGTCGAAAAAAGGGCGCTCAGTAATAATAAGGTCCAGATTGAAGTTCAGATCCGGGATACCGGCATCGGCATTCCGGAGCGCGATCAGTCGCGTCTGTTCCAGGCGTTCCGCCAGGCCGATGCGAGCATTTCCCGTCGGCACGGCGGAACGGGCTTGGGTCTGGTGATCACCCAAAAGCTGGTGAAAGAGATGGGAGGCGATATCTCCTTCCACAGCCAGCCTAACCGGGGCTCGACCTTCTGGTTCCATATCAATCTTGATCTTAATCCGAACGTGCAAACCGACGGTCCGGTCACCGACTGCCTGAAAGGGATGCGTCTGGCCTATGTGGAACCGAACGCCGCCGCGGCGCAGTGTACGCTGGATGTATTAAGCAGCACGCCGCTGGAGGTGGTCTACAGCCCGACCTTCTCCGCGCTGGCGAACGATCATTACGATATTCTTTTGCTGGGGATTCCGGTGACATTTACCGGAGAACTGACCATGCAGCAGGAACGGCTGGCAAAGGCTGCCTCAATGACGGACTACCTGCTGCTGGCTCTGCCGTGCCACGCCCAAATCAACGCCGAAGAGCTTAAAAACGACGGGGCGGCGGCATGTCTGCTGAAACCCCTCACCGCCACACGGCTGTTACCTGCGTTGACTGAATATTGCCGTCTGACGCATCAGTCCCTGCCGCTGGAAAACGACGAACATAAGCTGCCGATGACAGTGATGGCCGTGGATGATAACCCGGCAAACCTTAAGCTGATTGGCGTGCTGCTTGAGGATCAGGTTCAGCACGTTGAACTGTGTACCAGCGGCGCCGAAGCCGTAGAACAAGCCAAACAGATGCAGTTTGACCTGATCCTAATGGATATTCAGATGCCGGGCATGGATGGCATCCGCGCCTGCGAATTAATTCGTCAGCTTCCGCACCAGCAGCAGACGCCGGTGATTGCCGTGACGGCGCACGCGATGGCGGGACAAAAAGAGAAACTGCTGGGTGCGGGCATGAACGATTATCTGGCGAAACCGATTGATGAAGAGAAGCTGCACAGCCTGCTGCTGCGCTACAAACCGGGGCACATTGGCGGGACGTACACCATTTCAGCTGAATCGCCGGAAATCAGCGTTAACCAGAATGCCACGTTTGACTGGCAACTGGCGCTGCGCCAGGCAGCAGGCAAAGCCGATCTGGCCCGCGATATGCTGCAAATGCTGGTGGACTTCCTGCCTGAGATCCGTAACAAGGTTGAAGAACAGCTGGTGGGCGAAAACCCTGAAGGGCTGCTGGAGGCCATCCATAAACTGCACGGTAGCTGCGGCTACAGCGGCGTGCCGCGGTTGAAAAATCTCTGCCAGTTGCTTGAACAGCAGCTCCGCGCGGGTACGCCAGAATCCGATCTTGAGCCGGAGTTTCTGGAGCTGCTGGACGAGATGGACAACGTGACGCGGGAAGCGATGAAGGTGTTGGGAAGCTAAGAAAAAGCCCGGTGGCGCTTCGCTTACCGGGCCTACAGGAGCACGAACGTTAACGCGACATCCCCTGCCCCACCTTTATGGCCGCCGCAATATTCCTTGCGGCCATCTGTACATTCTGTTGCGCATTTTCCAGCGCATCCTCCAGCGAGCAGATGGTGTAAATCACGCTGAATACCGCATCCAGTCCGTGCTCGTGCACCACGCCAACATCCGCCGTCAGGCTGCCGGCAATGCCGATAACCGGTTTGTTATAGCGTTTCGCGACTCTCGCCACGCCAACGGGCACTTTGCCGTGGATCGTCTGGCTGTCGATACGCCCTTCGCCCGTGATCACCAGATCGGCGTCCGCGACCTGTTCATCGAGATGCAGGGCATCGGTGACAATCTCAATCCCCCGACGAAGCTGTGCCCCGCAAAATGCATACAGCGCCGCCCCCATTCCGCCAGCTGCTCCGCCCCCCGCCAGGTTTAAGACGTCAATGTCCAGATCCCTGGCGATAATGTTTGCGTAATGCGCAAGCGCGTTGTCCAGCGTCCTGACCATCTCCGGCGTCGCCCCTTTCTGCGGACCGAATACCGCAGAAGCGCCAGTCTCGCCAATCAGGGGGTTGGTCACATCGCAGGCCACTTCAATTCGACAGTCTGCCAGCCGCTCATCCAGCCCACTAAGATCGATATGCGCAAGGCTTGCCAGTTCGCCGCCGCCCGGCCCAACGGGCTGTGCTTTCGCATCCAGCAGTTTTACGCCCAGCGCCTGCACCATGCCTGCGCCACCGTCATTGGTCGCGCTGCCTCCAATGCCAATAATGATATGCTTAACGCCCGCATCCAGCGCATGACGGATCAGTTCCCCGGTCCCCCACGAGGTGGTGATTAACGGGTTACGCTTTGCAGGAGCAACAAGCTCCAGACCGCTCGCGGCCGCCATCTCGATAAACGCGCTTTTCCCGTCTCCGGATAACCCGAAAAACCCTTCCACGTGTTCTCCCAAAGGCCCGGTAACGGGAACATGGACAAGACGCCCATGGGTGGCTGCCACCATCGCTTCCACCGTCCCTTCGCCACCATCGGCAACCGGTAATTTGACGTACTCCGCTGAGGGGAAAATTTCGCGAAAACCGACCTCTATCGCTGTCGCCACCTCCAGCGCGCTCAAGCTTTCCTTATACGAGTCCGGAGCGATAACAATTTTCATAAGCCATCCTTACGCATGTTAGTTACGTTAAGCATACACCACGTAAGGGACCGCCCATGGGAGCGGTCCCAGTTGGCTTATCGTACCATGCACGGACGTTTATTGTCGAATGACCACTCTGGGATCAGGTACTGCATCGCCAGCGCATCATCACGTGCGCCCAGCCCGTGTTTCTGGTAAAGCTCGTGCGCTTTCATGACCTGATCCATATCCAGTTCAACGCCCAGCCCCGGCGTAGCTGGAACCTGCACCATCCCCCCCTTGATCTCAAACGGCTGTTTGGTCAGGCGCTGATTGCCCTCCTGCCAGATCCAGTGGGTGTCGATAGCGGTAATGTTGCCCGGCGCAGCAGCCGCTACGTGGGTGAACATCGCCAGCGAGATGTCGAAGTGGTTGTTGGAGTGCGAGCCCCAGGTCAGGCCGAACTCATGGCACATCTGCGCCACGCGAACCGAGCCCTGCATCGTCCAGAAGTGCGGGTCTGCCAGCGGAATATCCACCGATTGCAGCGAGAGCGTGTGCCCCATCTGGCGCCAGTCGGTCGCGATCATGTTGGTGGCGGTTGGCAGCCCGGTGGCGCGACGGAACTCCGCCATCACTTCACGTCCAGAGAACCCCTGCTCTGCGCCGCACGGATCTTCCGCGTAGGCCAGCACGCCTTTGAGCTGCTTACCAATTTTGATCGCCTCATCAAGGGACCAGGCACCGTTCGGATCCAGCGTGACGCGCGCCTGCGGGAAGCGCTTCGCCAGCGCGGCAATCGCCTCAGCTTCTTCTTCACCCGCCAGTACGCCGCCTTTCAGCTTGAAGTCATTAAAGCCATATTTTTCATACGCGGCTTCAGCCAGGCGCACCACCGCATCCGGGGTCATCGCTTCATCGTGACGCACACGATACCAGTCGCATTTTTCGTCCGGCTGGCTCTGGTACGGCAGCGGGGTGAGTTTGCGGTTGCCGATAAAGAACAGGTAGCCGAGCATTTCCACTTCGCTGCGCTGTTGGCCGTCGCCCAGCAGGGAGGCGACATTGACGCCCAGATGCTGGCCTAACAGATCCAGCATCGCGGCTTCAATGCCCGTGACCACGTGGATAGTGGTACGCAGATCAAACGTTTGCAGACCACGGCCACCCGCATCACGATCGGCAAAGGTCGTACGCACGCTGGTCAGCACATTTTTGTACTCGCCCAGCGTTTTACCTACCACCAGCGGAATGGCGTCCTCCAGCGTTTTACGGATCTTCTCCCCGCCCGGGATTTCACCGACACCGGTATGCCCTGAGTTGTCCTTGATCACCACAATATTACGGGTGAAGAACGGCGCATGGGCGCCGCTCAGGTTCATCAGCATGCTGTCATGTCCCGCGACAGGAATGATCTGCATGGAGGTGACTACAGGGGTAGAAAATGTGCTCATCGTTCGATCCTTTTTCAGTGACGTCCAAATACAGGGCGCTTACGGTCAAATGTCCAGCCGGGGATAAGGTACTGCATCGGGCCTGCGTCGTTGCGCGCACCGCCCGGCAGTTTTTTATACGCTTCATGCGCCTTGTGGATCTGATCCCAGTCAAGCTCCACGCCCAGCCCCGGCGTATCCGGTACGGCAATGGTGCCGTTTTTGATTTCAAGTGGATTTTTGGTCAGGCGCGCTTCGCCTTCCTGCCAGATCCAGTGCGTATCGATGGCGGTCGGGTTACCCGGCGCCGCTGCGCCAACGTGGGTAAACATCGCCAGCGAAATGTCGAAATGGTTATTGGAGTGGCAGCCCCAGGTGAGCCCCCAGTCATCGCACAGCTGCGCCACGCGCACTGCGCCGGAAAGGGTCCAGAAGTGCGGATCAGCCAGCGGTATGTCCACCGCATTCAGCATCACCGCGTGGCCCATTTCGCGCCAGTTAGTGGCGATCATGTTGGTCGCAACCGGCAGCCCGGTAGCGCGGCGGAATTCGGCCATCACCTCGCGGCCAGAAAAGCCCTGCTCGGCGCCGCACGGATCTTCCGCGTAGGTCAGCACGTCGCCCAGTCCTTTGCACAGCGCGATAGCTTCATCCAGCCGCCAGGCGCCGTTCGGATCGACGGTGATGCGTGCCTCCGGGAAGCGTTTTTTCAACGCGCGCACGCTGTCAATCTCCTGTTCGCCCGGCAGAACGCCGCCTTTCAGCTTGAAGTCTTTAAAGCCGTAGCGATCCTGCGCCGCCTCTGCCAGGCGTACCACCGCCTCGCCAGAGAGCGCTTCCTGATGACGCAGGTGATACCACGCGTGGCTGCCCGGCGAGCACTCCAGATACGGCAGATCGGTTTTCGTCCGGTCGCCAACGTAGAACAGATAGCCCAGCACCGTTACTGCATCACGCTGTTTGCCTGGCCCCAGCAGTTCGCAGACCGGCACATTCAGCGCCTTGCCCAGTAAATCAAGGAGAGCCGCCTCCAGCGCCGCCACCGCGTTAACGCGCAGTTCAAACGTCCAGGCCCCTTTGCCGAAGGTATCAAAATCCGCCGACTGGTTGCCCTTATGCACCTGCTGAACCACCTTGTTCAGACGGGCGACCTCCTGCCCAACCACCTGCGGGATGGCGTCGACCAGCGTCTGGTAAATCACCTCTCCGCCAGGCGCTTCCCCGACGCCGGTATTCCCTGCGCTGTCGGTCAGCACCATGATGTTGCGGGTGAACCAGGCGTTATGCGCGCCGCCAATGTTGAGCAGCATGCTGTCCTGCCCCGCCACCGGGATGACTTTCATCTCCGTCACGATCGGGCTTGATTGCGTTGTCATCATCCGCGCTCCCCAACAGGTTTCAGTTCGATTCGTTTGATGTCCCCCACCAGCACCAGGTAACTGAGTACCGCCACCAGCGCATGGACGCCTACATAAATCAGCGCACCATTGAAGGAGCCGGTGGTGCCGACGATGTAACCGATAGCGATTGGGGTGACAATACCGGAAATGTTGCCAAACATGTTGAACAGACCGCCGCTCAGGCCGCTGATCTCTTTCGGCGCGGTATCTGCCATCACCGCCCAGCCCAGCGCGCCAATGCCTTTACCGAAGAAGGCCATCGCCATAAAGCCGATAATCATCCACTCCGCGCTGACGTAGTTACAGAACACCATGGTCATGGAGAGCAGCATGCCGAGCACGATTGGCGTTTTACGCGCAATATTCAGCGAACCGGTGCGACGCATCAGCCAGTCGGAGATGACCCCGCCGAGCACCCCGCCCACGAAGCCGCAGATGGCTGGCACAGAGGCGACAAAACCCGCCTTCAGAATCGACATCCCGCGCGCCTGCACCAGGTAAACCGGGAACCAGGTGATGAAGAAGTAGGTTAAGGCGTTAATGCAGTACTGGCCGAGATAGATACCGATCATCATCCGTGAGCCGACGAGCTGTTTGATCTGCCCCCATTTCTGGCTGAACGGGACTTTTGCTTTCTGGGTTTTCTGATCCATGTTGATCAGCGCCCCGCCTTCAGCAATGTAGTCCAGCTCTTTCTTGTTCACGCCCGGGTGCTGGTTTGGTTCGTGGATCACTTTCAGCCAGATAAAGCTGATGACGATCCCCAGCCCGCCCATGAAGAAGAAGACGTGCGACCAGCCCACTTCGTGCGTCAGCCAGCCCATAATTGGCGCGAAAATAACCGTCGCAAAGTATTGCGCCGAGTTAAAGATTGCTACCGCCGTTCCCCTCTCCTGCGCCGGGAACCAGGCGGCCACAATGCGGCTGTTGCCCGGGAAAGATGGCGCTTCCGCTAAACCCACCAGGAAGCGGAGGGTAAAGAGCGCAATGATAATGCCGAAGCCGCTGAAGATATCCACGAAGCCCTGTAACAGGGTAAACATCGACCAGATGAAAATGGACCAGAAATAGACCCGTTTTGAGCCAAAGCGGTCCAGCAGCCAGCCGCCAGGGATTTGGCCGATTACGTAGGCCCATGAAAATGCGGAGAAAACATATCCCATACCCACCGGATCAAGTCCGATGTCCTTTGCCATCTCAGAGCCGGCAATGGATAACGTGGCACGGTCGCCGTAGTTGAAAGAGGTGACGATAAACAGCATCACCACTATCCAGTATCGGGCGTTGGTGCGCTTCTCAGCGCTGCTCGCCGCGTGGCTTAATGTACTCATTGTTGCACTCCTGAAACATAGCTTTCGCCTGGTTCATTCTGTACAGCACCTGTAGGGTAATCAGAATGAGAGATTTGTGTTTGGTTTTGGTACGGCCCGAAGCCGTTTTATAGTGACGGGAAAAGTATATGAAGGAGTGACCGGTTCT
>NZ_JABMCU010000290.1:0-3572 GCF_013179605.1 Enterobacter sp. CM29
TCTTCAGCAGCCTGCAAACCGCCTTTGGCGGCACGCGCGCCGGGGATTTCAGCGTCAACAACCGCGTCTATCACGTGGTGATGCAGAACGAGATGCAGTGGCGCGAGCGCGCAGAGCAAATCAGCGAGCTGTTCGTGCGCAGCAACAGCGGCGAGCGGGTGCGTCTGAGCAACCTCGTCACCATCACGCCGACCGTCGGCGCGCCATTTATTCAGCAGTACAACCAGTTCCCGTCGGTATCGGTGAGCGGCTCGGCAGCGGAAGGGGTGAGCAGCAGCACCGCAATGGCGGCGATGGGCGAGATTCTGGCGGAAAACCTGCCAGCCGGGTACGACTACGCCTGGAGCGGCATGTCGTATCAGGAGCAGCAGACCGGGAATCAGGCGATATGGATTGTGCTGGCGGCGGTGGTGATGGCGTGGCTGTTCCTCGTCGCCCAGTATGAGAGCTGGACGCTGCCGGCGAGCGTGATGCTCTCGGTGCTGTTCGCCATCGGCGGAGCGCTGGTCTGGCTGTGGCTGGCAGGCTATGCCAACGACGTGTACGTGCAGATTGGTCTGGTGCTATTGATAGCCCTCGCCGCCAAGAACGCAATTCTTATCGTGGAGTTTGCCCGCGCCCGTCGTATGGACGGAATGGCGATTGTCGATGCCGCGCGGGAAGGGGCATCGCGCCGCTTCCGCGCGGTAATGATGACCGCCGTGTCGTTCATCATAGGCGTCCTGCCGATGATGCTGGCGACCGGAGCCGGTGCCCAGAGCCGCCGCATTATCGGGACCACGGTGTTCAGCGGCATGCTGGTAGCCACCGTGGTGGGGATAGTGTTCATCCCGGCGCTGTTCGTGCTGTTCCAGCGCCTTCGCGAGTGGGGGCATGGCCTTACGGACTCGTCGCCCACAGCTCACAGTGCTTCTGCACCAGAGAAATCAGCGAGCCGCCATCGGCGATAAAGTCCCGCATGCGCTGCGCCTCGCTCTTGCCCTGCTTTAACAGCAGGGCAATTTCCTTGATGGCGCTCGTCGCGCCGAGTTTCTCGGCCGACGGTGCAACCTGCTCCAGCAGCCAGGCGATATCCTCCGCCACGGTTTTGTGCTCGCCGGTATGCACGTCCGTCAGAATGCCTTCCAGCCCGTAGCGACAGGCCTGAAAACGGTTAAAGCGGTACAGCAGAAAATCCCGTTCCTGATGCTTATAGGGCCGCGCAGTCAGCAGCCAGTGCGACGTCGCCTGAATAAGCCCGGCGATGTTAATGGCGTGACCGAGCGTCAGCGGCGTATCCATCACCCGCACCTCCACGGTGCCAAAGTGCGGGCTGGGGCGGATGTCCCAGTGCAGATCCTTAATGCTGTCGATCATGCTGGTGGAACTCAGGCGGCGGAACAGCCCCTCGAACTCCTGCCAGCTGTTGACCCACGGCATCTGGCCGTTATCCGGGAACCCGGAAAATATGTTGAGCCGCGACGAGGAAAACTTGGTGTCCGTGCCCTGCATATAAGGCGACGACGCGGCGAGGGCGATAAAGTGCGGCACGAAGCGCGACAGGCCGTGCAGCAGGTAAATCGCGTCGTCCCCGTTTCGGCATCCCACGTGCACGTGCTGGCCGAACACCGTCGCCTGCAAAATCAGATAGCCAAAGCGCTCCAGCGTGACGTTATAGCGCTCGTCGTCACACACCTCCTGCCGCTGCCATTTCTGGAACGGGTGCGTGCCGCCGCCGCAGATCTGGATGTGCTGCTCCGACGCCGCCCGCAGGATGCTCTGCTGCATCACGGAGAACTGCGCCGCCGCCTGGTCGATGGTCTGGCATACACCGGTGGCGATTTCGAGCATGCTTTCGGTGATGTCGTGTTTGACTTCGCCCCCTTTGATGTCGTCTTTGACGGCGGCGATGAGGGCAGAGGAGTCCTGGCTCAGATCGTAACCCGGCGGGTTAACCACCTGGAGTTCGAGCTCAATGCCGAGGGTATAAGGTTCAGAGGACTTGAAATCGGGTAAGGGCATGGCGCACTCCGTTGTCTGTTATGTGTTGAGTATAGACAATGGGCGTGGCGCGCTCTTTTCAGGGTGGTATAACTGATAGCAGGCTTAGCAAAAGGGGAGTGACCCATGTCTGACTATCCAACCATTGCGCTGATTGGTCCCGGTGCGATTGGCACCACCATTGCCGCGGTGCTGCATGACGCGGGCCGTACGCCGCTGCTGTGCGGTCGCACCGCGCATCCGGTATTACGCCTGCGTCACGATGAGGATGAAATTGTGGTGCCCGGTCCGGTACTTACCGATCCCACCGTCATTACCCGCCCCGTAGACCTTGTTTTTGTGGCGGTAAAAACGACGCAAAATGCTGACAGCGCCGGGTGGCTGCGCGCCCTGTGCGATGAAAACACCGTGGTCTGCGCGCTGCAAAACGGCGTGGAGCAGAAAGCCCAGCTTGCGCCTTTGGTCAACGGCGCAACGGTGCTGCCGTCGGTGGTCTGGTTCCCGGCGCAGCGCGAGCCGGACGCCTCCGTCTGGCTGCGGGCAAAACCGCTTCTGACACTACCGGATGTGCCGCAGGCGCAGCGGGTGGTCGAGGCGCTTCGCGGGACGCGCTGTGATGTTGAGCTCTCGACAGATTTCACCACCGTCGCCTGGCGCAAGCTGCTGCAAAACGCGGTCGCCGGGCTGATGGTGCTGGCCAACCGCCGCGCCGGGATGTTCAGACGCGAGGATATCAGCGAGCTGGCCCTGGCCTACCTGCGCGAGGGGCTTGCCGTCGCCCGCGCCGAAGGGGCGAAGCTGGACGATGCGGTGGCCCAGGAGATTCTGGCGAACTTCCAGCGCGCGCCCGAGGATTTAGGCACGTCAATCCTTGCCGACCGTCAGGCCGATCGTCCGATGGAGTGGGATATCCGCAACGGGGTGATCCAGCGCTACGGCCGCAAGCACGGTATTGCGGTGCCCATCAGCGACGTGGTGGTACCGCTGCTGGCGGCGGGGAGCGAGGGGCCGGGCTAACGGCCGCTGTTTTTCCGTTCGGCGAGCGTGACGGTGGAGCAATAATCTGGGGATAGTCAGCCTTAAACACATATGCGAAACTTACCGCTTCTGAAAAAATGTGGTGGGACCCGCTCAATGTCAGAACCATCTTCGCAGTGCCTGTTTAATGAAGGAATGATTGCTTTTCCTGAGGGCTATCAGGACCGTACCGTCAATGTCTTCGCGCCGCCTGCAGCGGATGCGCCCGCGTTCAACATTTCCCGCGATGCCCTCAACCCCGGCGAAGCGCTTGCCGCGTATATCGATCGCCAGCTCGCCCTGATGGCAAAGCACATCAAGGGCTGGAAGCAGGGTGAGCGCAGCGCCGCTACGCTGGGCGACAGCCTTTTACAGGGTGAAACCGTCCATGCCAGCTACCTGCGCGACGGGAAACGCATCTGGCAGCAGCAGGCCGTGTTTAACGTCGACGGCGATAAAATCCTGGTGTTCACTATGACCTGCACCCGCGCGCCGGGCGATGCCGACGGCGCGCTGTTTGGCGATCTTCTCAGGAGCTTCCGCTTCCACCATTAACTTCAGGGACCGTTGTTATG
>NZ_JABMCU010000291.1:0-3556 GCF_013179605.1 Enterobacter sp. CM29
ATTCTGGAGGTTTACGTGGACGTCAGACAAAGCATCCACAGTGCGCACGCAAAAACGCTGGATACTCAGGGGCTGCGCAGTGAGTTTTTAGTTGAGCAAGTGTTCGAAGCCGACAAGTACACCATGGTCTACAGCCATATTGACCGCATTATTGTGGGCGGGATTATGCCGGTGGCGAAAACCGTCTCCGTGGGCGGTGAAGTGGGCAAACAGCTGGGCGTGAGCTACTTCCTCGAACGCCGTGAACTGGGCGTGATTAACATTGGCGGGCCGGGCACCATAACCGTCGATGGCCAGTGCTACGAAATTGGTCACCGTGACGCGCTGTACGTCGGCAAAGGCGCGAAAGAAGTGGTGTTCGCCAGCATCGATGGCTGCAAACCGGCGAAGTTCTACTACAACTGCGCCCCGGCTCATACGACTTACCCAACCAAAAAAGTCACGCCAGCGGACGTTGCCCCGGTGACCCTTGGTGACAACCTCACCAGCAACCGCCGCACCATCAATAAATACTTCGTACCGGATGTGCTGGAAACTTGCCAGCTCAGCATGGGGCTGACCGAGCTTGCGCCGGGCAACCTGTGGAACACCATGCCGTGCCATACCCACGAGCGCCGCATGGAAGTCTATTTCTACTTCAACATGGATGAAGATGCCTGCGTGTTCCACATGATGGGACAGCCGCAGGAAACTCGCCATATCGTGATGCACAACGAGCAGGCGGTCATTTCGCCAAGCTGGTCCATCCACTCTGGCGTGGGAACGAAAGCTTATACCTTTATCTGGGGTATGGTCGGTGAAAACCAGGTCTTCGATGACATGGACCACGTCGCTGTTAAGGATCTGCGCTAGTCGCAGGCAGTTAAGCACACATCTGCCTGTTGGTGACAGGCGCTGAACGATTAAGGAACAAACATGATTCTGGATGCATTTTCTCTGCAGGGTAAAGTGGCTGTGGTTTCCGGGTGTGACACCGGGCTGGGGCAGGGTATGGCGTTAGGTCTGGCGGAAGCGGGCTGTGATATCGTCGGGATTAACATCGTAGAGCCAACGGAAACCATCGAGCGCGTCACCGCGCTGGGCCGTCGTTTCCTGAGCCTGACCGCGGACCTGCGCAAAATCGATGCGATCCCTGAACTGCTGGATCGCGCGGTGGCGGAGTTCGGGCATATCGATATTCTGGTCAACAATGCGGGCCTGATTCGCCGTGAAGATGCGATTAACTTCAGCGAAACGGACTGGGACGACGTGATGAACCTGAACATCAAGAGCGTGTTCTTTATGTCCCAGGCGGCTGCGAAGCACTTCATCGCGCAGGGGAAAGGCGGCAAGATCATCAATATTGCCTCCATGCTCTCTTTCCAGGGCGGCATCCGCGTACCGTCTTACACCGCATCGAAGAGCGCCGTGATGGGCGTGACCCGTCTGCTGGCGAACGAGTGGGCGCAGCACAATATCAACGTCAACGCGATTGCGCCGGGCTACATGGCCACCAACAATACCCAGCAGCTGCGTGCTGATGAAGAGCGCAGCGCGGCAATTCTGGAACGTATTCCAGCGGGTCGCTGGGGTCTGCCGAGCGATCTGATGGGCCCGGTTGTGTTCCTGGCTTCTCCGGCTTCGGATTACATTAACGGCTATACCGTCGCCGTTGACGGCGGCTGGCTGGCACGTTAATTCAGCCTTAATAAAGAACCTCTGCCCTCGGGTGGAGGTTTTTTTTGCGCCAAAATTGGCTTTATCCATATCCTTAAAGATGAAAAATCCATACTAAAAAGGAATAAATGACGGGTATCACACATTTATTGCTTAAATATTAACTAATTAATAAAAAATAAGGTTAAACCACCCTGATTTGAAATTGTAATGTCCATCACAGAACGGTATGTCGTAGCGAAATAATCCATATCTTCACCAGTTCCGACCTGACACTTTCTTCCGGTATCTCGTAATTTCACTTAACGAATTTCGCTGTTGAGGCAGGAAACTATGACATCTATAAATGACTCTACCCTTATGCCCGCTGCGCTGCGCGATACCCGACGCATGAACCAGTTTGTTTCTGTTGCGGCCGCCGTAGCCGGTCTACTGTTTGGTCTGGATATCGGCGTTATCGCTGGCGCACTGCCCTTTATTACCGACCACTTTACGTTAAGCAACCGCCTGCAAGAGTGGGTGGTGAGCAGCATGATGCTGGGCGCGGCCATCGGCGCGTTGTTTAACGGCTGGCTGTCGTTCCGTCTCGGGCGCAAATACAGCCTGATGGTTGGGGCGATCCTGTTCGTCGCAGGCTCCATCGGCTCCGCGTTTGCGACAAACATAGAAGTGCTGCTGCTTTCACGCGTGCTGCTTGGCGTAGCGGTGGGTATCGCGTCCTACACCGCGCCGCTTTATCTCTCTGAAATGGCAAGTGAGAACGTGCGCGGGAAGATGATCAGTATGTATCAGCTGATGGTGACGCTCGGTATCGTGCTGGCGTTTCTGTCGGATACGTACTTCAGCTACAGCGGCAACTGGCGGGCAATGCTTGGCGTGCTGGCGCTGCCTGCGCTGCTGCTGATTGTGTTAGTCATTTTCCTGCCGAACAGCCCGCGCTGGCTGGCGCAAAAAGGGCGTCACGTGGAGGCGGAAGAGGTGCTGCGCATGTTGCGCGACACGTCTGAAAAAGCGCGTGAAGAGCTGAACGAAATCCGCGAAAGCCTGAAGCTGAAGCAGGGCGGCTGGTCCCTGTTTAAGGCGAACCGCAACGTGCGCCGCGCGGTGTTCCTCGGCATGCTGTTACAGGCGATGCAGCAGTTTACGGGGATGAACATCATTATGTATTACGCCCCGCGCATTTTTAAAATGGCCGGTTTTACCACCACCGAACAGCAGATGATCGCCACGCTGGTGGTGGGGCTGACCTTTATGTTCGCCACCTTTATCGCGGTGTTCACCGTTGATAAGGCCGGACGTAAACCCGCCCTGAAAATTGGCTTTAGCGTGATGGCGCTCGGCACCTTAATCCTTGGCTACTGCCTGATGCAGTTCGATAACGGCACGGCGTCAAGCGGCCTCTCCTGGCTCTCCGTGGGCATGACCATGATGTGTATCGCCGGTTACGCGATGAGCGCCGCGCCGGTAGTGTGGATCCTGTGCTCTGAAATACAGCCGCTGAAATGCCGCGACTTTGGTATCACCTGTTCCACCACCACCAACTGGGTGTCGAACATGATCATTGGCGCGACCTTCCTGACGCTGCTGGATGCGATTGGCGCGGCAGGCACCTTCTGGCTCTATACGGTGCTGAACGTGGCGTTTATCGGTGTGACCTTCTGGCTGATCCCCGAAACCAAGGGCGTGACCCTGGAGCATATTGAACGCAAGCTGATGAGAGGGGAGAAACTACGTAATATCGGCGTGTAATGTAATTGCCCGGTGGTGCTTCGCTTACCGGGCCTACGATACCGTGTAGGCCGGGTAAGCGGCTTAGTGTTTACCGCATCGCACGTCTCAAAATACGCTCCGCCTGACGCTGGAAGTCAGCGGCCGTCTCTTCCACGGTTTTCTGCCCGTA
>NZ_JABMCU010000292.1:0-3479 GCF_013179605.1 Enterobacter sp. CM29
CCAGTTCGCCTTGTGTTACCGGCTCGCCGTTGCGGATTTTTTTCAGCACCTGGTTTTGCTGGAACAGCGGCTCCAGCGCTCCCTGAACCTGCTGGCGATAGAGTTTGAAATCAATCGAGCGGATGTTGGTTTTGCGGGTCTCCGTCTGGATTAGGTCGGCATCTTCGGTAATATCCACCTGTATCGAGCCAAATTTTGGCGTCGCATCTTTCTCCATCAGGTGCATTATACCGCGCAGATGAATGCGGATATCCTCCAGCTCTTCCAAGGTGGCCTGCTTCCACCAGCCCAAATCACGAAGTTGATTAATCCGTTGTCCCTGTTGCTGTACCTGAGTTAGATGCGGCGGCAGACGTTCCACTTTCTCAATGATGACCGGCCAGAGCACATCCAGTTCTTCCGGGTTGGTATAACGGGCAGTTTGCGCCGCCAGAATATCCATATCAAAACGCATGGCATCGCTCTGACCGCGCACGTCCAGCCACTGCATCAGCGGGGCCAGGACAGAGAGCAAATCCTGCTGCGTTTTCGGGGAAAGCTGGCGCAGCACTTTTTCATCGCTGTACTGCGCTTTTTGCTGCCACTTTTCCTGTACGGCAATCGACTTTTCATCCAGCGCGTTGATCTGCTCGCGGAGCTGGTGAGCGACTAAATCCACCGCCTGTTTGTCGAACTTACGCTGCGCAGCGGCCCCCAGCATCACCCAAGCCTCGAAGCGTTTTTGCGCCAGCGATTTTGTCGCTGTCACTTCGGCTTCTTCGGTATGCAGCTCGTGATACTCAAAATTGCCCCAGTGATCGAAGATGCGGAATTTCTGTTTATCCAGCGGTTTGCCGTTTTCATCGTTGCCGTATAGCCCCGAACAGAGGCGTGTACCACGGCCAATCATCTGCCAGAACTTCACTTTCGATTTGACCGGCTTGGCAAAAACCAGATTCACAATTTCCGGGACATCAATACCGGTATCGAGCATGTCAACAGAGATAGCGATAGTCAGCTCTTTGTTGGTGCTTTCGTCCAGTCCTTTAAAATCGTCGATCAGTTGCTCGGCACGGGGGTCGTAGTTGTCGATGACCTGACAGAAGCGTCCGGCAAACTGCGGGTACATGTCGTCGAACAATTCATTCAACAGCAGCGCGTGTTTGTGGTTACGGGCGAAAATGATGGTTTTACCTGGCAGTTGGCCGTCCCGATCTTTCAGGCCATTTTCCATCAGGTTACGCAGGATATAGCGGTTGGTGTCTTTGTTATAAATTGCCTCATCCAGCGCCTTGCCATCAAATTCCAGCGTATTAGGATCGATACCCTGTTCTTCAAGTTCGCGGATTTGTTCGTCGCTTAATTTCTCCCGTTTGATGCCTTCGCGCAGGAATTCTGTGGTGTGCGTGACAACCTCATAGGGAACCAGATTGTTATCGGCGATGGCATCTTCCAGGCTGTAGTTGGCGGTAGGGATACGTCCTTCACAACCAAACAGGCCGAAAGTGGTTTTACTCACCATGTCGATCGGCGTGGCCGTCAGGCCAATCTGGAGGGCATCAAAATACTTAAACAGATCGCCGTAGACGTTGTAGATCGAGCGGTGGGATTCATCGGCGATGATCAGATCGAAATAACCGACATCGAAATGGTCCATGATTTTCATCATGCCGGGATAAGTGGCAATGTAGATCCTGGCATTCTGCCTGTCTGCTTTTTTCGATTTCCCGACCACATACAGCGGCTCATTGGTGAATTGATTGAAGGCATTCGCCGCCTGTTTGCGCAGCTCTTTACGGTCGCAAAGGAACAGAACGCGTTTTACCCAACGGGCATCAATCATCAGTTTGCTCAGTGCAATCGCTACACGGGTTTTACCAGTGCCGGTGGCCTGAACGATTAATGACTGACGATATTTATTGGTAAACCGTTCGCTGACGCGGGCAATGGTTTCAAGCTGATACAAACGTCCGGCAACGGCCTTACCTTCGTTATCTTTAACGTGCGGGACACTATTCAGCGGCAGACGGGTTTCACGTTGCTGAATAAGATATTGCAGGCTTTCCATGCTGTAGAAGCCAAATACCCGGCGCGGAGGATAGCCATGAGTTTTATGGTCGTCCCACAGCCAGATGTCATAGCCGTTGGTGTAGAAAATGACCGGACGCTGACCATATTCTTTTTCCAGCCAGTCTGCATACAACCGGGCCTGAATTCGCCCTTGCTCGGCATTGACGCTGGTTTTTTTTGCTTCCACCACCGCCAGCGGTTTATGTGCCTCATCCCACAAGACATAGTCCGCATAACCGTCACCGGTCGCGGTAGGCTGTTCTTTAACGGGGTGTTCCTGCGTAACCTGATCGGTATTGTTAAGCTCTTCCCCTACATTCCAGTCGGCGGCAAGCAGGCGAGAATCAATCAGGCGGCGGCGGGTTTCCGCTTCATCAATAGAGAGGATATCGGCAACATGCTGGTTGCGAGCTCTGGCTTCATTCAGGCGCTGGGTGAGGTGTTCGGCCTTTTCCTGCTCTTGCTGTAGTGCGCGTTGTAACGCCAGTTCACGCTCACGGCTTTCATCTTGAGCTCTGATTGCATCTTCCAGACGTTTTTCATCTGCACGACCTGAAGATTGCGTTAATGGAGGAAGAGAAAATTTGGGGCAGTTATCAACATTACCGTGGGCATAACGAACATACAGCCAAACTCCCAGTAAATACGCTTCCTTTAACAGCCAGTAAGTATCTTTAGCTTTGATACGTCCGCCGTGCGCGGCGCGGTTACCGTGTATACGCAGTGCATCCAATTTCATGATGATGGCTTCCGGCATCATGCTGGTAAACACATCGGCGTTCATTAAATCGTACAGATTCGCCTTGATGCCTTCCGGCAACCGCTCCTGACGATACAACCAGCGCACCATCAATTCAGTGTAGTTACGCAGCTTAACCAGACAGCTTTCCGGGTCGGAATGAACATAGCGTTCCGCCATACACGCGAGTTCAGCCAGTTCCGGCCACTGGCTGCGCAACATTTCAAAATTGAGAGACTGCTCCATCAATCATCGCCTTATGTCGTGGATACAACAGCATTTCTGGAAAGAATATCACACTAATTTGGCAGACAAAGTGAGCTTGTACATCTTCAGAGCATTGAAGAATGAACACTTGGTGCGGGGCAGGATAACTTCAGTAGTGCGTAAAATTCACATATTCATCCATTAAATGGGTTAACTCTGAGTTTTCTTCCTGACGCTGTAACAGCCAAAAGCAGAACTCTTCATCATTCATTTTCTTAAGGTTCTCCAGCCAGTCGTCAAGAGGCGCTCCGAGCATACGGTCATACCAGAAAAGCCAAACAAGCTTATGGCGATATTCCACGTTATTGAACTGCTGAAGCAGGCTTATCAGTTTATTGGCAAGTGAGCGTTGCTTGAGCCTGACACACTCGCTAAGCAATACACCTTCAAGGCCTCCGTGAGTAAAAAGCAACTGCCCGTCAGT